>JAIPJX010000104.1 GCA_021733945.1 Verrucomicrobiota bacterium
TCCCTGCAACCCGGCTCGCCGGGACGGTTCGCGCTACCCAAAAGCGGCAGAGGACTACCGCCGTCCAAGACGCTTCGCCTTGGTGGGGGGCGCGCACTAAACTTCGTTCGTCATCGACGAAGAATTCTGTCATGCACCCTCCTGCCCGCCCAACGGCTGCCTGAAGTTTCCCAAACCATCCCGGGCCGAAGGAGACTCGGAGAATGCGGTCAAACTTGAACAACCGGAAGATTTGGGTAAATTTCGTTTTCTAAAAAAAACTGAAAAACATTTTCTTGCATATGGATGGGCGACCTCCCCTAATGAACCGCTTTTCCTGCGAATCGCGCCAGCCGGCCTGATGCCGTGCTCATGCCATGCGTCGGATGTCGCTGGGAGACAAACAGTTTTGGAGGCTCTCCCAAGTCGGACAGGGCAACTCACTGTAACCTACCGGGATTGGAACGAGTCTGTGATAGGAAAATTGCTGTGCCATTGATACGTATGCGTAGAAATCAGAAGGGGAACTGGCGTTGGATCGCCCTGTGTGCCGCCACCGCCGTGCTGCTGGGCGGATGCAAATCCTCCTTCTACCGCGAGAGGGCGGACAAGGCCGCCTACGAGATCATTGATCTGGCCGAAAAGGATGTGTTCGGCAAGAACCGGGAGTTCACGATCGACACCCCCTATTCCGATCGTAAACCGGAGGAAATCCTTGCCCTGGACCTGGTGAACGAACGCCTGGTGCCCGGCGATCGGTTCCTCACCATTCAGGAGGCACTCACCCTAGCCGTGCAAAACAGCCGGGAATATCAGTCCGCCAAGGAACAGCTCTACCTCACAGCCCTGACCCTGACCGGGGAGCAATACCAATTCAGGCCTCGTTTCCTGGCCAACGCCGCGGCCAACGCGGATCGAACGGCGGACGGCGATGCGCTTGGAACCGCCAGTTCCCGCCTGGGTGCCACCCAGTTTCTCAAGGCCGGCGGCAACATCAGCGCCACCATCGCGAATGATTTCCTCCGGTATTACACCGGCGACCCCCGCAAATCGGTTCTCTCCTCCATCTCGGTGAATCTGGTGCAACCCCTCCTGCGCGGGGCCGGACGGAGCATCGCCGCTGAAAGCCTCAAACAGGCCGAACGCAACGTCATCTACGAGATCCGCTCCTTCGCGCAATACCAGCGCGAATTTGCAATTCGCGTCGTCAACAGCTACTTCTCCCTGCTCCAAAACAAGGACCAGGTCCGCAACCAATACCGCAGCTACCAGAGCCAGCTCGAATCGGCCGCCTACATGGAGGCTCACGGCCAGGCCGGTCGTTTCGACCAGCTTCGGGTCGATGAAACCAAGAACGCCGTACTCAACGTCAAGAACGCCTACATCAGCGCGGCCACCCGCTATTTAAACGCATTGGAGAACTTCAAGATCCTTTTGGGCCTTCCCCTGACCACCCATCTCCGGCTCGACGACTCGGATCTCCAAAGTCTCGGGGAAGCGGCTGTGGCTCCTCTCGAACTGGATCGGGAAAAGGCGTTCCTGATTGCCGTCGAAAGGCACATGGACCTTTTGAACGAAATCGACCGATTCGAGGACAGCAAACGCAAGGTCCGAGTCGCCGCCAACCAGTTGAAGGCCGATCTCAACATTCTGGCCGATGCCTCCATCGATTCGGAGCGTCCAACCGACTACACGAGCTTCGACTTCGACGACCTGCGCGTGGGAGCCGGCATCCAGCTGAACCTCCCCCTGGACCGCCTGCGGGAGCGCAACGCCTATCGCAGCACTCTGGTGAATTTTGAACGGGCCATCCGCACCCTGAGCCTTCGACTTGACGAAAAGAAAAACCAGATCGAGAGCGGCCTGCGCAATGTGGCCCAAACCCGCCAGGCCTACGAGATTGAGAAGGTCCTGGTTGAAATCAACGAACGCCGTCTGGAAGGGGAGAAACTGACCCAGCAGGCGGGACGCGGCACCGTGCTGAATCTCAACAACGCGCAAGACTCCCTGGTCCGCGCACAGAACAACCGGACCGCCGCCATAGTTGAAAACCTCAGGGCCAAGATGGATCTCCTGCTCAACATCGGCGTGCTGGACACGGACGTCGAAGCATTCTGGAAGAATCCCGACGCCGTTCAGATCAAATTCGAAGCAACCCAACCGGACGCTGAATCCCTTCCTCAGACCGACGAAATCAAACACCCGAACGATATCTTTGGTGACCCTCATGAAACCGACTAAGACAAGATCACCCGTGCTGACCCTGGCCCAGAAACGTTCCACTCAGCTCATCGCCCTGGCGGTCGTCCTGGTTTTCCTGGCGATCTGGATTCGCGGCTTCTTCGGAGCGACCACCCGGGAATCCTCCTATCACGAAGTAAAACGCAGCGACTTTCTGGTCACCATCGTGGAGGGCGGCACCCTCGAGGCGCTCCGGGAGATTGTGATTCGCAACGAAGTCGAGGGTCGCGAAGCCCGCATCATCTACATCGTTCCCGAAGGAACGTTTGTGAAGAAAGGCGACCTGCTCGTTGAACTGGACACCGGAGAAGCACTCGAACGGTTCAATCAGCAGGAGCTCTCCTACGAAAAAGCCAAGTCGGCTTTCATCCAGGCTGAACAGGGACTCGAGATCCAGAAAAGCATCGTTCAAAGTGACATCGACCGGGCCAACCTGGATGTTGAATTCGCGGAAATCGCCCTCCAGAAGTACCTGCAGGCCGACCGTGAGATTGAAATCATGAACATCGAGGCGCAAATCGTCACTCTCAAGAGCAGTCAGGAATACCAGAAAAACGAACTCTACTGGTCCGAACGTTTGTTCGAGAAGAATTTCGAAACCAAGAACAACGTCGAAAGAAACAAGAACGAACTCCAGAAACTGAACCTCGACCTGAAAACGGCCGAAACCAACCTCTGGGCTCTCAAGGAGTTTAAGATCAAAAAGGACACCCGGGAACTCGAGTCGGCCTTGGAACAAGCCAGGAAAGCCCTGGAGCGGGTGATCTCGCAGGGCGAAAGCAAGCTGGCCCAACTGCGCGCCGACCTCATCACCCAGAGCAACTCCCTTGAACTGACCCGGGCCCGAGTCGAACTGGATCGCAAACAACTCGAAAAGAGCAAAATCCATGCCCCTCAGGACGGCCTCGTGGTCTACGCCTCCCAGCAAAGCCGGTTCAGCTCCCAGTCCCTGATCGAGGAGGGTGCCATGGTGCGCAACCAGCAGTCCCTCATCAAACTGCCCGACACCTCGGCCATGAAGGTCACCATCAAGGTGCACGAATCCCACGTGGCCAAGGTCCACCCAGGCCAGCCCGCCTATGTCGTGCTCGACCCCCTGCCCGACCAGCGCTTCAAGGCCCAGGTGATCAAGGTGGGCGTACTCCCCAACGCCCAGGACCGATTCGGAAATCCCGATCTCAAGGTGTATGACACCGAAGTCCTGGTCCAGGATCCGTTACCCGGAATCAAACCGGGAATCTCAGCCCGCGCCGAGCTCATCATCACCAACGTGCCCAACGCCATCACCGTCCCCATCCAGGCGGTCACCAGCCTCAAGGGCAAAACCGTGGCGTTCGTCAAAAAGGGATCCGGAAGCGAACCCGTCCCCGTCGAGGTCGGCATGTTCAACACCAAGTTCATCGAAATCACCTCCGGCCTCTCCGAAGGGGACCTCGTCCTGCTCTCCCCGCCCTATGACGCCCAGCAACAGGACATGGCCGGAGGCATTATCCGGCAGGACGAGAAAGTGGACCCCAAGGCACTCAAATCGAGCATGCCCGAGGTCGCCCCCGCCCCCTCCGGCAGGAACGGCAATGGCACTCCCGAAGGAGCCGCTCCCACCGAAGCTCCGCAGGGCCAGCGCGGTGGCCGCGGAGGCATGGACCGTGAAGCCATGATGAAACGATTCGACACCAATGGCGACGGGGAAATCGACGCCAACGAGCGGGCAGCGATGCAAAAACAATTTGGTGGCGGACAACGCGGCGGCGGCGGGGCCGGTGGTGCCGGTGGGCGGCCACCCGGCGGGGCGCAGCAATAAGGGCCAATCCATGAACCACGACGTCATCATTCGAATCGAAGGCCTCAAGAAGGAATACGTGCTCGGCAGCGAGAACATCGTTCGCGCTCTGGCCGGGGTGGATCTCACGATCACCAGCGGATCGTATGTGGCGATCATGGGACCTTCGGGATCCGGCAAATCCACCATGCTCAATCTCCTCGGTTGCCTGGATCGCCCGACCGCAGGACGTTATTTTCTCGGTGAAGAGGATGTGTCCACCATGTCCGACGACGACCTCTCCAGAGCGCGGGGCAAGCGGATCGGTTTCATCTTTCAATCCTACAACCTCATCCCCCAGCTGACGGTCATCGAGAACATCCAGGTGCCGCTTTTCTACCAGGGCGAAAGCCTGGCGGAATCCTACGACCGATGCGTGGAACTGGCCAAGCTGGTCGGCCTCGCCGACCGCCTGGAGCACCGGCCCATGCAGCTTTCCGGGGGCCAACAACAACGCGTGGCGATCGCCCGGTCTCTGGCGAACAATCCCCTGATGATTCTGGCGGATGAACCCACCGGCAACCTGGATTCCAAAACCGGGGCGGAAGTACTCGAGATGATCGACCGCCTGAATGAGGGCGGAAAGACGATCGTCCTGGTGACCCACGATGAAAAGGTCGCAAAACGAGCGCATCGGGTGCTCCACATGAAGGACGGATTGATCGACCGCGAGGTCCTCCAACGGACCGTGCCGGGCGGGGCCAAACGCCAGTCCAATTCGGGACACTTCGATTCCACCGTCGCCGATTCGGACACCCTTCAAACCCTGACGCCCCCCACCAGGGCCCCGGGACACTGAGACCATGCTCACCTACAACTTCATCAGCACGGTCCAGCTGGGCATCAAGAACCTGCTTCTCCACAAACTACGTTCCGGGCTCACCATCCTTGGAATCATTTTCGGCGTCTGTTCGGTCATTTCAATGCTCGCGATCGGCGAGGGCGCCTCCTACGAAGCCCAGGAAGCCATCAAGAAACTCGGCTCCAACAACATTATCCTGCGCAGCCTCAAACCTCCCGCAAACCAGAGCGACACCGGCGGCAGCCGCAGCTTCGAACTTGAGTATGGCCTGACCTACGAGGACGGTTCCCGAATTCAGGCCACCATTCCCGGAATCAACTTCGTGCTGCCAATGCGGATGATCCGCGACAAGGTCCGGTTCGGCGAAAACTTCGCCGCATGCCAGATCATCGGCACCAAACCGTTTTACCCGGAGATTGTGGCGATGGAAATGCTCGCCGGACGTTTCCTCACGGAAACCGACGAAAAGAACCGGAACAACATCTGTGTGGTAACCCTGTCCGTCGCCCGGAAGCTGTTCCCCTACCAGAACCCGCTCGACCATTCGATCAAGATTGGCAGCACCTATTACCGGGTGGTTGGCATTGGAAGGGAAACCAACACTCCGGAGCAACGCACCCAGTCGGGCAATTCCGATGGGGAAACGCTCGATCAGTTCGTCTACATCCCCCTTGCCACGGCCCGGGCCCGCTTCGGAGAAACAATCATCCGCGGGCAGTTCCCCAGTCTGGAATTCGAAAAAGTGCAGCTCCATGAAATCCGCGTCAACATGGCCGACACAGCGGCGGTCGAGGCGGCGGACCCTCAGATCAAGACGTTGCTGGAAAGATTCCACAAGGAAGCCGACTTCGAAATGATCGTGCCCCTGCAACTGCTCAGACAGGCCGAGGAGACGAAGCGGATTTTCAACATCGTGCTCGGTTCGATCGCCGCGATCTCCCTTCTGGTCGGAGGCATCGGCATCATGAACATCATGCTGGCCACCGTCACCGAACGAACCCGTGAAATCGGGGTGCGCCGCGCGCTCGGCGCCAAAAAGCGCGACATCACCCTCCAGTTCCTCGTCGAAACCATCGTTCTGTCGATCGGCGGCGGTTTGATCGGCGTCGTTGTCGGGATCCTCGTGCCGGTGATGGTTTCGCTTCTGGCCGACATGAAAACCATCGTCACCCTTTGGTCGGTGCTTCTGGCTTTCGGCATCTCCGGTGCCATCGGCATCCTGTTCGGCATCTACCCCGCTTCAACCGCTGCGGAACTCGATCCCATCGAAGCGCTCCGCCACGAATGATCGCAACATGAACCCGGCATCCGAACATGGTTTCGATTTCGACGAAGAGGAGCTCTCCGATCTCGAGAAGGAAAAATCGAAAATGATTCTCGATTTCGGGCTGGAACAAAAACGCCCCGAACGGGTCACCATCGAGGTGCTCCAGAAATTCATCAAAAAGAATCCCGACAAGATGTATCTGGCCGCCAGGCGCTGGCTCCATCCGGGCGGTTCCGGTCCCTGATCCCTTTCACACTCCCCAGGGGAGCGGGTGAAACACAAACACCGGAGCGGCCCCCCCCTCCGGATCCAACTCCATCTCGTAGTACCCGCCGTCCTTGCAGAGCTCGATTCCCGCGAGAGCCGGACACAACCGGATCTTGAATTCATCCCAGACCTTCGCTTTCATGAGAGCCACGCTGATCCGCCGGACCGCGTTCCCCAGAAAATTCACAGCCGGCATTCCGCTGAGCCGACGACCAAAGTTCAGGAGAAAGGGCGAATGCAAATGCCCGATCACCGTGGCGGAGATCTGCCCGAGCCGGGAACGAACCGCCGGGTCCTCGAAAAGGAACGGCAGGGCGGATGGATCATGGCAGAACAGCACCACCCGTTGTTGGCTCCCGAGGTTGGAGAAAAACTCACTCACGCGCACCCGGTGGGCGTCCCTCAGGCGGTTCCACTCCGCCGCTTCCGCAGGCAGCACCTCGGGGGCATAGACGGGGAGGGCCAGAAGCGAGGAGGTCACCCCCACCAGGACGTTCGCGCCCAATTCCAAACTCCAGAACGGTGGCACACCAAGGTCCCCGACCGTACGGTGCCAGCTGGCCAGACGCAGACCGCCGCGCCGCCCGAAGAGACTCATTTTTCCAAGCTCATGATCTCCAATGGTCAGGTGCATGCGGGTGCCATACGCCTCCCGCAACCGCGCGACACAAAGGCTGGCGCTTTCATGGGAAGGATCGTCGCAGAGCCCCACAAACGCGGTGTCGCAGGAGTAGTCCCCATTGGCAACCACGGCCTCCGCCCGGGGGGCCTGCTCCAGGAATCTGTCGAGCAGATGGTTGTGTGCGAACGGATCCCGACGCCAGAAAAAATACCGATAGCTCCAGGCTGCCAGCTTCAGGAGCGGATTGGAGATCACCGCCGTTTCGGTCCAGCCCCGGGCCTGTTCCGAGGGGCCCGCATAATGTACATCGCTGAGGATGACCACTTTGACTCGACGACTCACACACCCTGTTTGCGTCAGGAGCCTTTGCTCTGCAAGCTCGATTTCGATCAAATCTATGCATTTGCTTTTCCCGCCCCAAAACCGTAGAGGTATGGGGATTCTGAACTCAAACCCAAACCGTGGAGGGAGTTGCGCACTGAATGCGCCCTGAACAATTCTGAGAGATCTCGTGCCCGCGTTGACTCATGACTAATCCAGTGGCGTCTCCAATCGGCAGAAAAGACAGTTTCATCGTCTGCACCAACAGCCAGCGGGCACCCGTGCGGGGTTCGCTGATGCATTTCAGCTACCAGAACGCCATCTTCGAGGTCTACAACCCGTTCAGCATTCTGCAGCTGAGCGAGGTGCTGGCGGAATTCAAAATCGTCGTGGGCGAACGCACGCTCTACGCCGGCCGTGCCGTTGTACGCAGTCTGGTCAACACCGGCATCATGCTCGTGTGCGAAGTCACACTTGTGGACGCCTGGGCGGACATCGATGTTTTTGCGCTCCTGGAAAACCCGGAGACGCTGCGGAGCGAGATGAATCGTTTCGTTCACGAATGGAAGATCAACAATGATGTGCTGCCCAATTTCAAGGTGTTGACGGGTGATTTTCATGGATTCCTTTCGGACTTGAGCATCTGGCTCAAGCAGATCGAAGCCGTCCTGAGCCGCGCCGCGCCCCAGGACTCCCAGGCCCGGTCCGTGGAGCTGGTGTCACGGCTCTTCGAGTCCGTCGGCCCCACGGCCACGGATTTCCTCTGGAGGATCGAGGAGATCGGAAAGCGGATCCCTCCCGAACAGGTCGGACTTCACAAGGCTTATATCCGCCGCGAAATCCATCCCCTGACCCTCTGTTGCCCTTTCGTTCACCGCACCTTCACCAAGCCGCTGGGCTACGCCGGTGATTACGAAATGATCAACATGATCCTCGATCGTCCGTACGATGGAGGCACGCTCTTCGCCAAGACTCTCACCCGAATGATGGTCGACACGGCACCCGCCAGGGCGCACCGAAACCGGATCTCCATCCTCAAGGATCTTCTCATTCAGGAGTCCGATCGAAACAGGCAGAACAACGCGCCGCTTGATGTGCTGAACGTCGGGTGCGGTCCCGCCAAGGAGGTGCGCGACTTCATCGCCACCTCCCGGAACGCCGATTTCTGCAGGATCACCCTGATGGATTTCAGCAGGGAGGCGCTCGAGTGCGCCCGGCAGGGTGCCCAGGCACAAAAGTCGGCTTCCGGATCGCAGATCAAACTGGAATTCATCAGCAAATCAATCGACGAACTCCTTCGGGAATCGATGACTTCTCAAACCACCGCCCTTCCCAGGGAACGCCGCTACGATTTCGTCTATTGCGCCGGGCTCTTCGATTATTTCACCGATTCCGTCTGCCGAAGGTTGATTTCGCTGTTCTACGATCACCTCCTTCCGGGCGGCCTGCTCTGCGTGACCAACATTCACTCATCCAATCCCCAGCGACACCTGATGGAGTATCTGCTGGAGTGGAATGTATTTCACCGGACCAACTCCGAGTTCAATCGGCTGGCCGTCGTGCCAGGCGAAAGGGAGCTGTTCGCCGATCCCACGGGTGCCAACATATTCTTAAACATCCGCAGGCCTGCCTGATCCGCATGAGCTCATCCACCGGCACCCCCAGCCTTCAAGGTTCGTACGATCAATTCGTCGCGGACCTCTGGATTCGCCGAACCCGGATCCTCTGCATCATCGCCATCATTTCAATCGCGTCCGGCATCGTCCTGGACTTTTTCCTCTACAGGAACCACTTCGCAGAATTCGTCACCATCCGAATCCTGTCCTGCCTGCTCCTGGGTCTCCTGCTCGGCACCCTCTTCACGCCTCCCGCCCGGAAGATCCACCGCGCCCTGGGCCTCTGCTGGCTGGCCCTTCCCATCTGGCACCTCTCACTCATGATTGCCATCTCGGACGGCGTTGTCTCCCCGTATTACATCGGAAACATCCTGGTGATCATGGGAGCGAGCCTTTTCCTGCCGTGGACCCTGCTGGAATGCCTGACCGCCTGCTGCCTGACCTGGGGGATGTACGCCGCAGCCTGCCTGGCCAACTGGATCTGGATGCCGGGCCAGGGCGATCCTCACGGGTTCGCCGCAGTCAACAACGCTTTCTTCATGGCCCTCTTTCCCCTGATCGTACTGGCCGCGAGTCATTTCTCCAGCCAATCCCGCTACCGCGAGTTCAAGCTCCGTTTCGACCTGGACCAAAACAAACGCGAACTGGAGCTCTCCTACCAAAAACTCTCCGCGCTCGACCATGCCAAGAGTCAGTTCTTCGCCCACATCTCCCATGAGCTCAGAACGCCGCTGACCCTGATCCTTTCCCCGCTGGATCAGCTGCGCACCTCCCCGCCCCCGGGATTCGACGACAACCTGCGGTCCACAATCGAGATCATGCACGGAAACGCCCTGAGGCTGCTCTCTCTGATCAACGATCTGCTCGATCTGATCCGGCTGGACGAAGGCAAACTCAGACTCGACCTCAAACCCGTGCCGTTGCGCACCCTTCTCCTGGGCCTGGTCGATTCGATGCGCGGTGCAGCCGAGCGGGGCCAGGTCCGGCTGGAGTCCGATCTGCCGGACGACAGCTCGTTCACGGTGCAGGCCGATGCGGATCGACTGGAAAAAATTTTCATCAACCTTCTCTTCAACGCCCTTAAATTCACGCCACCGGGCGGCACGGTCCGATTGGAGGGAAGCGATGATGAGACAGGAGTGACCGTCCGCGTCTGCGACACGGGCATCGGCATCTCCGAGACCAAGCTCGACGCCGTCTTCGAGACGTTCTGGCAGGAAGAGGACAGCTCGCTGGGTGCCGCCGCCGGTGCCGGGATCGGCCTCGCGCTGGTCAAGCAATTGGTCGAACTCCACAGTGGCACGGTCGAAGTGTCCAGCCGGAAGGGAGAAGGCGCAACCTTCACCGTCAGGCTCCCCAAACAGTTGAGAGCCTCAAACCAGGAACGTGCCACCTCGGAACCCGCCGGCGAACCCTGGCTGAGCGACCTGTACCGCAAGGCGCAACGCCACCAGAGACAACCCAGCAGCGCCCCCCTCCCTCAGATTGGCCACGCCGAACCGAACCGCGCACAACACACCCTTCTGTTGGTGGAAGACGAAGCGGACATGCAACACTACCTGGCCAAGGAACTTGGTCATGACTACAACGTGCTGATCGCAGCGGATGGCGAGTCCGCCTATGAACTGGCCCTGGCCCACCAACCGGAGATCATTCTCACCGACCTGATGCTCCCCAAAGTGGACGGCATCACCCTCTGCAGTCGGATCAAGTCCTCGCCCTCAATCCTCCCGTCCCGCATCATTCTTCTCACGGCGCGGGCGGATGACAGGACGAAGCTGGCAGCTCTCGAAGCGGGCGCGGACGATTTTGTGACAAAACCCTTCAGCATGGTGGAACTCAAAACGCGACTGGCCAACCTGCTCCTGACCAGTCAACTGGAACGGGAACTCCAGAATCAAAACCAGACTCTGGAACAGACACTCAACCAACTGCGTGCCGCCGAAAGCCAGTTGATTCAGACCGAACGACTCTCCGCCCTGGGCAACCTCTCCGCGGGAATCATGCATGAAATCAACAATCCGGTGAACTTCATGCTCACCGCCACGCACTTCCTGAAAACCCAGACCCGCGGCACCTCGGACGAGATCACGGAAACCGTGAACGACATTGAGGGAGGCCTCCGCCGGATTCGGGATATCATCGCGGATCTCAAGGGATTCGCCTACGGATCGACCTCCAATTCGAAAATCGAATGTGATCCGGACAAGATCCTCCGGACATCAAAACGCCTCCTGGCCCAGGATCTCAACTCCGATCTGGGCCTGGAGGAGTCCGTCGAGCCGGGCACCAGGCCAAACGGGAACGAAAACCAGTTGGTACAACTGATCGTCAACCTCCTGCAGAACGCCATCCACGCCACCCTCTCCAACCGTTCCCGGGGCACTCCCAGGAAAGTGAGCATTCGCATGGGGACCCATCAGGGACGTTACGAAATCTCGGTGAGGGACAACGGACCGGGCATTCCAAAGGATATTCAGAACAAGGTATTCGACCCGTTCTTCACCACCAAACCGGTCAACGAAGGCACCGGCCTGGGCCTGAGCATCTGCCATACAATCGTCAGAGGCCATCAGGGCCGCATCTTCGCAACCAGCAACCCCGGGGAGGGAACTGAGTTCGTCGTTCAATTGCCGGCACATCACTCCGACCCGTTGATTCCACAGCCCTGCGACTCCGATGTCGACCATCGGGTCTCTCCGCCTTCCGATGCGTCGACCACCGGTTTTCCGGAGACACACCATCCAGACGGAACCGCTTGAATCCGTTTCATCCGCTCCCCGGCTCCAGACGCATCACCAGTTCCGCGATCGAATGCACAGCGAGCTCGTGAACCTCAATCCTGCAATCGAACTGAAGCTCCAATTCATGCTTCACTTGAATCGCCATGATTGAATCCAGCCCCAAAGACTCAAGCTTGCGCTCCGGATCGATCAGTGCGGCATCCGTCTGAAACACCTCCGCCACCAGGGCGCACAGTCGCCCCTGCACGTCCTCACTCGCACTCACACCGGGCCCACCCGCGGGGCGATCCGAAGACTCTGCGCCCAACGGTGCGGCGCCCCTTCCACAGCCTGGAAGTTCCTGAAGCATTCCCCTGGAGCGCCCCGCCGCCGAAGCCATCCATTTCGGCCAATCCACATCGGCGACAACCGCGTGTCCGCTCCCCCCACCAGCCAGCAACGCACCGAGCATCGAAAGCGCTTCGGACGGACGCAACGACCCTACCCCGAGACTTCGCAGCTTCTGTTCGCGATCCACGTCCGCCATTCCGGTTCCCAGCCACGGCCCCCAACCGATGCTGAGCGCACGGGTCCCGGCATGCGACACCTGAGTGGCCAATGCATCCAGAAAAGCATTGGCCGCTGCGTAGTTCGCGCCTCCCCTTGATCCCAGCACCGAGGCAGCTGAAGAAAACAAGACCATCCATTCGATCGGATGAGCGTCCAATTGCCTCGCCAGGTTCCATGCACCCACCGCTTTCGCGTCGAAGACCCGCCGCAGAGCCGAGGTCTCCATTTGCGCCAGCGGCGCGTCCTCGTGAGTCCCTGCGCAATGGAACACCCAGCGGATCGGAGGCCACGCCTGCCGTTCGTATCCGTCAAGAAACCTCCGCAGCCCGGATTCCCTCGCAACATCCACTGCGGCGTAGTGCACGGTGACCCCGGATCGCTCGAGATCCAGGATCGCCTCCAGCTTCCTCCTGACCGGATGGTGCCCCCCGGACACCAATCGTTTCCAGGAAGAGCGAGCGGGAAGTTTCGTGCGTCCCAGCAGGATCAACCGTCTGACTCCATGGTCCACCAGCCATCTCGAAAGCAGCAACCCGATCCCGCCCAAACCGCCCGTGACCAGGCACGCCCCCTCCGGCCCCAGAGGAACCCCGCCCGGTTCGGGTCGGCGCGCCCGCCTCAATCTGGGCACCACAATTCCCCCACCCCGAATCATCAGTTCGTCCTCCGGATGGCTCCGCGAAATCGCCTCCGCAACCAGTTGCGATTGACGGTCCCAACCCACCGGGTTCGGATCCAGATCAATCAATCCACCCCAAATCTCCGGGCTCTCAAGGGCCAGACTCCGGCCAAAACCCCAGAGCGGCGCCTGGCACGGGTTTAGTCTTGTTTCCTGTCCCCGCCCGGACGACTGAGCTCCCCGAGTGATCACCCAGAGCTTGCCTGCACGGCGCGAATCCGGGTCCGCGGGATGAATCGATCGAACCAAGTGCAGCAGCGTTTCGCATCCCGTTGCAGGGCACCCAGCCAAAACAGGGACCGCGTCGACGCCATCCCCTCGATCCATCAGCGCTCCGATGTAGATCACCCCGGACACCGCTGGGTCCCGGCACTCGATCCTCCACTCGTTTACAACACGTCGAAGGGAATCCGCCGCCGAGTCATCCCCGCGCTCAGAGGATTCCACTTTCATTTCGGACTGCAAATCCACCAACCGAACGGTGCCCCCACGCTGTTCCAGGACCCGGGCAAGAGTCTCCCCAAACCCATCCGAATCGGACAGAACAAGCCAGCTTCCGGCCAATCCCGCCGAATCTTCCTCGCCGGTAAATTCTTTTGAGATCCACTCAATCCGATACAGCGGTTCTCCCCGATCGCCAGATTTGATCCGGAGCTCCGAACCGGCCACCGGAGCCGCAGCCCCGGGAACACCGGACGGAGCCATTCCCGGAACCCGGGACAACAGGATCGATTGCCCGAGTGAACCGCGCAGTTCCGAAGATTCAGGGATGATCTCCACGGACTCAAAACCGGACACCTCCAGAAGCGGACACCACTGCTCGGCCAATAACAGCGGATGGGACACCCGAAGCGGGGAATCGTCAAAGCGCCGCCAGCCTTCAAGCAACCCAAACGTCATCGTCAGCCAGGGCTGGAGGTGAGTGGCCTCCCAGAGCACCAAAAGACCGCCCGGTGCCAGCAGGCTCCGCACATGGGCCAGCGTGACTTCCAGACGGCGTGTGGCGTGCAGGACATTCGCGGCCACAACAATGTCGTAGCCACCCGGCGCAAAACCCTGTTCCCGGGGGTCGTTCTCAATGTTCAGGATCCCACACTCAAAGTTTGCACGCTCCCCATACCCGGCCCGGGCGCGTTCCACAAAGCCCGGGCCGATGTCCGTGAACGTGTAGTGAACCTGATCCGGACCGAACCTCGAACACAGCACCTCGCTGGTCGAAGCCGTCCCGCCTCCGATCTCGATCAATCGGAGAGCCCGGTGTCCGCCCCGGCTGTGGATCTCATCGGCGATCGCATCGGCGATCCGGGAATTACAGAACCGGGCCACGGAGGATCGCCTGTAGATCCATTCGGCGGGTTCCAGCGAACCGTTCGGGAACACAACCGACACCGGATCCAGCGTGCCTCGAAGCACGGCCTCCAAATGCCGACCGCAATGATCGACCCAATCCACCAGAACGGCATCCTTCCCCCACATCTCCCGGGCATCCGCGAGAGCTTTCTCAACCGGGACTTCAGTCCATCGGTCGGACACCGGGAAACACCCCTCGTGCAGGTTCGGGCAACCCTCTTCGCGCAGGTGCATGAGCATCCCTTTCAGAAGCCGTGCGGCGGAATCAGGCAAATGCGAATGCTGAACAATTTCGATTTCGGTCCCGGATGCAGCCATCGATTGAAAACCCTCCAGACCTCTCATCGTGTGAGCGAAGTGCACAAGACTGAGACGGTTCAACACCGCAAACCTTGCGCCTTCAGCCGGCCACACATCCCGCAGAAACAAGTCTTCCGCTTCAGTCCGTGAACTCCCCGTGCCGCACCCATGCGAGGCTGGCACATCCTTGATAGTCTCCGCTTGGGAGTCACGTCCTCCCGTCCAAAAGGGTTTCCGATCAAACGCGTAGGTCGGGAGAACCCTTCTCCGCCGAACGCATCCCCCGTCGATACCGGTCCAATCCAGTTCGAACCCGAGCACATGAAGTCGCCCGGCGGCTTCAAGCTGGGCGACCAAACTCGAGCCCTCCGCCGGCAACCCACCCAACCAAACGTGGCGGTGATCCGCGTGCAAAGCCTCCTCCTGCTCCGCAACAGGAAACAAACCGGTCGGACCACACCGAAGGAACGCGGCACCTTTCACAGACCACCAGCGGGCATGCTCGGGTGCCATCCGACTCCGGGCGCAAACCTTCCTGACCCAATCAGCGGTATCCAGCGGCACTCCCGGCTCACGCCTTTTGCCCGTCGAACCGCAGACGATCGGAATCGTGGGCGGCTCAAAACGCATCGAACCGAGGAACCGTTCAAACTCCCCCTGCATTGAATCGGCGGGGCGGGAAGCTCCGCCATCGACCCATCCCGGATTTTCAGGATCCGATTCCGTCAGCCGGGCGTATTCCGCCCCCAGGCAAAGGGCCGACTCCAGACTCAGGACGCCGGCCGCATACGCCGCCGCAAGTTCGCCGGTGCCGCAACCCCAGGCCGCATCCGGTTCGATTCCCCACGAGTTCCACAAAGCGGACAGCGCGCACTGCGTGGCAACGAATGCGGGCATCCGGAACGGAATTGGCTCGGAGCTTTCCCCCACGCAGAAACCGGGGTACATGCCGGCCAGAATGGAACCCCGCAGAATTGGCCGGAGAATCTCATCGCTTTGCTCCATCACACGCCGAAACACCGGTTGCCATTCGAAAAGGGACCGCCCCCAATCCGAATGCTCCAAACCAAAGTCCGGGAAGACAAACACAACCTCACGTCCGACTCGGCCCTCAACCATCCCCTGCAGAACGTCTTTCCCGCGGCCTTCACGCGCGAACGCCGCGAGTTTTTCCGCCGCATCCCTGCAGGACCCGGTCACCAACGCAAGCCGGTGGGCAAACAATTCCCGGCAATCATTGGCAGTGAAGCAGAGATCCCCCAAACCTTCGTCCGCCTGTCCGCGCAGATGGGACGCGATCGCATCGGCGCACCGCCGCAGCTCTACCGGAGATTTCGCCGAAACCGTCAGGAGATGTTCAAGTCGCTGGTCTCCGCCGCCGGGCGACGGCCCGCCCGGGGGCTCTCCGACAACGAGGTGACTGTTGGTCCCGCCAAACCCGAACGAACTGACACCGGCGATCCGGCGCGTCTGCGACGACCATTCCTGCAGCGTAGTCGATATCTGAAGCACTTCGGGGTCGAGTCGGATATAAGGGTTCAGTTCCTTGAAATGGAGATGCGGCGGAATCTGACCGTGCTTGCAGCACAACACGACTTTGAGAAGTCCGGCAATCCCCGCCGCCGATTCCAGATGACCGATGTTGGTCTTCACGGATCCAATCCAGCAAGGCTGTTCCCGCCCTCCGCCTTTTCCCAGGACATTTTGCAGGGCCTCGACCTCCTGAGGATCACCCAGCGCGGTGCCCGTTCCGTGGCATTCCACATGACCCACCTCGGACGGCATCACCCCGGCGCGATCCAGGGCCTCCCGAATCACCGCCTCCTGCGCAGGACCGTTCGGGGCGGTAAGCCCGTTGCTTCGTCCATCCTGGTTCACCGCGGACCCATGA
The DNA here is from genome assembly GCA_021733945.1 of Verrucomicrobiota bacterium. GTDB lineage: Bacteria > Verrucomicrobiota > Verrucomicrobiia > Limisphaerales > SIBE01 > JAIPJX01. The sequence continues at coordinate 16,448 of JAIPJX010000104.1, forward strand.
ATCAGAGCCAAAATCGGATCACCATCCCGCTCCGCGTCGGACTGCCGCTTCAAGACCACCATCCCGCATCCCTCTCCCCTCACGTATCCATCGGCCCGGCGGTCAAACGTCTTGCATCGCCCGTCCGCCGCCATCATTCGGGCGTTGGAAAGGGCAATCGTCATCTCCGGACTCAGCAGCAGACTAACGCCCCCGGCCAGCACCAGATCGCTCTCGCCGCGAAACAGACTTTCGCACGCCTGATGGACCGCCACCAACGAGGAGGAACACGCCGTGTCCACCACCACACTGGGACCACGGAAATCAAACCAGTAGGAGATCCGGTTTGCCGCAATGCTGTGAGCCAGGCCTGTCGCCGCATAAGCATCCACGGAGGCGCATTCCCGAAGCTGCAGGAGGCTGTAGTCAAACCCGCTCACACCGACAAACACCCCGGCTCGGCTCCCGGCGATCCGGGAAGCTCGGATTCCCGCATTCTCCAAGGCTTCCCAGGCAACCTCCAGGAGGATCCTCTGCTGAGGGTCCATCTGCGCGGCTTCCCTCGGGGAAACCCCGAAAAATCCCGCTGCAAACTGGTCGACCCCGCTTAAGAAGCCGCCCCATCGCGTATTCGTTTTCCCAGGCACCCCGGGCTCGGGGTGGAAATGGGCCCTCCAATCCCACCTGTCGGCTGGAACCTCCACGATCGCATCGACGCCCCTGCAGAGCAGGTCCCAGAACGCTTCGGGCGTGTCGGCTTGCGGGAAACGACACGCCAACCCGACCACCGCGATCGCCTCCCGCGCGCCGCCCGATTTCACCGGATCCATCTTCCTGTCCAATTTCCGGCCCGGCTCCAGGGAATTTAAATACGACGCCAACTGCTCAATGGTCGGGTGATCAAAAACCAACGATACCGGGAGGGAACGTCCCAAAGCGGTTTCGAGTTGTCCGGCCCAGGAAGCCGCGCCGAGCGAGTCGAGCCCCTGACCCGCGAATGTGGCCCGCGCGTCGATCTGCTCCCTGGGGCGTTTCAAGACCGTGGCGAGCTGATCGATCAGCCACTCCCTCAGGGACATTCCAAATCCCGGCCCGACGCCGGAACAGCGCGCACCCGACACCGGAGATTCCGGGTTCCCGGATGCGGAGCACTGCGCAAGAACTTCGAACCGACCCTCCAGAAACATTTGCCGCGCCAACCGCCGTTGCAGTTTCCCACTCGATGTTTTGGGAACACTGTGAGGTTTCACAAGCAACAGGGTATCGATCGCAATCCCGTGAATCTCTGTGACAGCCTCACGGATGCTGCGGATCACCCCGGCCAGATCGGCCCTGGAATGCCGGACCACTTCCTGCACCACCACCAATCGCTCGCCATCCGGGGAATCCACCGCAAATGCGGCTCCGGCATCCTGGCGCAGAGCCGGATGCGACTCCTGAACAACGCGTTCAAGGTCCTGAGGATGGTGGTTCGCGCCCCGTACGATGATCACATCCTTGAGTCGCCCCACGACGAACAACTCGCCACCGGCCAGAAATCCCAGGTCGCCGGTTCTCAGGAAAGGGCCCGCGGCCGAATCCTGCATCCGCGCACGAAACACGGCGGCCGTTTCGGCCGGCCTCTTCCAATAACCGTCCGTCACACCCGGACCGGAGATCCAAATCTCCCCCACCTCCGAATCCCCACACCGACGCAGCGAATCCGGATCCACAATGGCAATCTCCTGATCCGCGCTGCCTGTGCCGCACCCCACCACGGGCACCGCTTCGGGAGACCCCGGTTCGCACAAAATCGCGCGGTTCCGCTTGAGTGCCGAGCGATCGAGATGCCGTGTCTGGCAAAGCGCGGTTCCGCCAGAGATGGCGACTCCAAGAGTAGCCTCGGCGAGGCCGTAAGCGGGTCTGAGGAATTGGGCGCGAAAACCGCACGCAGCGAACGTGCGGGCAAATCGCTCGATGGTCTGGGACCGGACCGGTTCGGCAGCGTTCAGCGCCATGGTCCAGCGAGAAAGATCCAGTTCGGACCTCTCAGCATCAGTGATTTTATCGACACAGAGCTCGTAGGCGAAATTGGGCGCGATCGCGGTGCTGTAACCTGACCGCGACAGCGCCTCGAGCCATCGCACCGGACGCTGCAGGAAAGCCGCCGGCGGCATCAGCACGCAGGGGATTTCAGCGTACAACGCCTGGAGAACGGCGTAAATCAGACCCATGTCATGAAACAGAGGCAACCATGAAACAATGCCCGTATGCCCGCGCCCACTGCTCAGAAACTCCAGGTTGTGGAGCAGGTTGCCGTGGGTGACCATGACCCCCTTGGGATCCCCCGTCGAACCGGAGGTGTATTGGAGGTAGGCCAGTGAATCCCTCGAAAGCCCGGGTGCCTCCCATCGGGACTCCCCCTCAGGGGCAATCGAATTGGTCACGAGCCAGATCCGAGCGGCACTTCCTGGCATTGCCTCCACCACCCCCCTGCAACGCTCCGAAGCTGCGGCATCGGCAAGGCAGAACCGCGCCCCAGAATCATTGAGAATCGCCTGCACACGCGGTGCGGTGCGTCGATTGCGCGGGGGAAAGGCCGGCGCTGGAACGACCCCGGCGTAAAGGCAGCCGAAGAAGGCCGCCACAAACTCCAAGCCATCGGAGAACATCAGAACCGCACGCTCTCCGCATGGGGCATGCTCGTGAAGGTGCCGCGCAATCGCACGAGCCCGCCGGTCGAGCTGCCCAACGTCGAGCCCCGCAGGTTGGGACGGGTCCTCCCCAAGAAAGGTTAGGAACGGAGCCGAGGCATCAGCATCGACCCTGCACCGCAACAACTCAACAAGAGATTCTACCTTGCCTGAAATCTTCATGGACGTTTCAAACAAACCGCGCGAGCGGCCCCTGGAATTGCTGACCAATAACAGCGGCCCCCAAAACGCGCACTCAAAAACATTCCAAAAGAGCTCCTTGCTAAACACCGCTTGACCGCGATAATCGAAGGGGACTTGTATGAGCAAACTGAGCGAATTCGCAATTCTTTATGTCGATGACGAACCGATGTCGCTTAAGTATTTCGAAAAGGGATTTTCGGAGGACTTCCGAATCCTGACCGCATCCAACGCCGACGATGCGTGGGAGATCCTCAATCGCCACCCTGGAGAAATCGGCCTCCTGATGTCGGACCAACGCATGCCCGGACAGACCGGCGTCCAGCTTCTCGAAAAAGTCCGACTCAACTTCCCCCACGTCGTCCGAATCCTTGTGACCGCCTATTCGGACGTGGAGAGTGCTGTCGCGGGAATCAACGCCAGCGCCATCTACAAATACGTCGGCAAACCGTGGGATGTCACCGATCTGCGATTGACCCTGCTTCGCGCACTCGAATACTACGGAGTGCTCAGGGAACGCGATCAACTCCTGCGGGAGAAACTCTCGGCCGTGCAACGAATCCTTCTGGGCGACCGGATGCGGACTCTCGGAGTGCTCGCGTCGGGACTGCAGTGCGGCTTTCAAAACCCGCTCCGGGGTGCCAGCGCCTTTGCTGCCGCCCTCCCGCCGATGGCTCCCCCGGACACGAAACCGGGACCGGGCCACAGTTCCCTCGCATCGCTCGCCGGCGATCTCGCCGAGGAAGGAAGTCGGGCTATTTTCCAGATCGCCTCGGAGCTGAACGAGATCTCTGACGGCCCTCATTTTCTGGTTCTTCCGGGATTTCCGGGGGGATTTTCATTGAAGATTCCAAAATCACCGGCGCGCCTATTCGCAGGGGGCGGGGTGAGTCCGTTACGCGTGGCGACCGGCGGCGACGCGAGCTCGGGCTCCGAAGCCCGTCGCCG
>JAIPJX010000105.1 GCA_021733945.1 Verrucomicrobiota bacterium
GCCCGGGGGGGAGGCACAAGGATGGAATTTCCACCCACTTTTCGCGGCCCATCCGCAATCGCCAACCCTTCAGCCTTCGTCGAGTCCGGAAGACATCGGGACCAATCCGACACCGCAGAAAATGAATTCTCCTTTGACGCGACGGCGTTCCCTTTTTCCCGCCCGCGACATTTCGACGAGAACCCGACGACAACCTTTTGTCGCACCTGCAACAAAAGGTTGTCATCCCCCCCCAAGGCGTCTTTCGGAATTCAGACCGCCCTTCGCCTGGGCTCCGGCCCGGGGGGGAGGCACAAGGATGGAATTTCCACCCACTTTTCGCGGCCCATCCGCAATCGCCAACCCTTCAGCCTTCGTCGAGTCCGGAAGACATCGGGACCAATCCGACACCGCAGAAAATGAATTCACCTTTGACCCGACGGCGTTCCCTTTTTTCCCGCCCGCGACATTTCGACGAGAACCCGATGACAACCTTTTGTCGCACCTGCAACAAAAGGTTGTCATCCCCCCAAGGCGTCTTTCGGAATTCAGGTCGGACTTCCCCGGGGCTACGGCCCGGGGGGGAGTCAATCGGTCAGGGCGTCCACTTCCTTGATCAACCCGTATTCCTTGAGTTTGTACTGGAGCGCCCTTCGGCTGATCCCCAGCACGGAGGCGGCCCGCTCCCGGTTTGAGGTGACATGGGTGAGGGTCAGACGAATCAGGAGTTTCTCGGCCTCGGCGAGCGTCGTGCCGGGGCGGATGGTGAACTCGGTCATCTCCGAGTTGTAATTCTGCAAAAAGTCCGGAAGGTGTTTCGCCTCGATCGAAACGGAATGACAGGTGATCACCAACCGCTCCATCAGATTCCTCAGCTGGCGCACATTTCCCGGCCACGGAAACCGGGAGCAGATTTGCAGCGCCTCGGATGAGAGTCGTTTCGTGCGGCGTTTATGTTTTCTCGAGAAATGATCCAGAAAATTATCGGCAAGAAACGGAATATCCTCGGCGCGCTCGCGCAGGGGCGGCATCGTCACCGGAACCACCTGCAATCGATAGAACAGATCCTCCCGAAACTCCCCGGAAGCCACCTGGTCCCGGAGTCGTTTGTTGGTTGCCGCCACTACCCGGACGTTGACCCGCACGGTCTGGGTGCCGCCCACCATCTGAAAACTGCCCTCCTCGAGCACCCGGAGCAGGTCGCCCTGCCCTTTCAAAGAAAGATCACCGATCTCATCGAGAAACAACGTGCCGCCATCGGCCGCCTGGAACCGTCCCGGTTTGGTGGCCACCGCTCCGGTGAAGGCACCCCGGACATGACCAAAGAGCTCCGTCTCCAGGAGTTGCTCCGTCAGACCGGCGCAGTTGACCGAGACAAACGCCTTCTGGCGTCGGTCACTCTTTAAATGAATGGCGCGCGCGACGATTTCCTTGCCGGTTCCGCTCTCCCCTTCGATGAGCACCGTCACATCGCTCACGGCCACTTCGTCAATCAACCGGCCTATTTCCCGCATGCTTTCGCTCTCGCCGATGAGGGGGGATGGTTCGGAGCGTTTCCGCAACCGTCCCCGCAATTCGCTGTTTTCGGCCACGACTGCCTGATATTCCAATGCCTTGTCCACCAACCCGCGCAGGCGCCGCAAATCGACCGGCTTGGAAAGGTAATCGAACGCCCCCATCTTCATCGATTCCACGGCGCTCTCGACCGTGCCGTAGGCCGTCATCAACACAAAGAGGGTGTCGCGACTGCGCAGCTTGATCCGGCCCAGAAGCTCCAGACCGCTCATTCCCGGCATTTTCATATCCGCGAACACCAGATTATACAGCCTGGATTCGGCCATCCGCATCGCTGTTTCCGCGTCGTTCGCCGCATCCACGCGATAGCCTTCCCGGCGCAGCGCTTCCTGGACGCCGGCGCAAAAGCCGCGTTCATCGTCCACGACCAGGATGCAGATTCCCGATTTATTCACGAGGCACCTCCCCGTTTTGAGGCTTCAGACGGAAGGTAAACACCGCTCCACCGTTGGGAACATCCCCCACCTCGATGTCGCCGCCATGGGCCAGTGCAATCTGTTGGGCGATCCATAGTCCAATCCCGCTGCCGTCGCGTTTGGTTGAGAAATAGGGCTCGAAAATGGCCCCTTTGCGGTCCGCGGGAACCCCCGGGCCCGTGTCCCTGATCCCAATCTCAATGAGACCCGACCCCGCCTCGGCGCTGTGAATTTCGATGCGACCGTTTCGATCGATCGCCTGCAGGGCGTTGATGAGGACGTTCAGCAGCGCCTGGACCAGCTGACCGCGATCCGCCCGAACCGGAGGAAGGCCCGGGCCGTGGGTCACTTCGAGAAGAATCCCGCGCGTTTCCGCTTCCGCCCGCATCAAGCCCACCACATCGTCGATGACTTCGGTCAACCGAAAGGTCTGCAGATTCAGGACGGACGGCCTGGACAACCGCAAAAACTGCTCCACCACGGTGTCCAGACGCCTGAGCTCGCCCCGGATCATCTCGAAACGGCCGGACACCTTTGAGAGAGTCTGCGGAGCCATTCGGCTGAGATCCTCCTCCGCCAACTGCACATGAATGTCCAGGGAACTCAGCGGATTGCGAATCTCATGCGCCATCCGCGCGAGCAGACGCGAGAGGAACTCGCGTTTTTCTTCGGAGCCCGCGGTTGATGAATCGCCATCGCGGGATGGGCTTCTGGACATTTCCATTATGACCTCGAAACTCTACAATCCCGACCCCGGTTCTGGCGAGTTTTGGTTTGCGGGCATCCACGTGCGTGGCATAGGATGCGGGCGTGTCAGTCGTCTCATCGAAGGACCTCGTAGTGAGGTCTGCGCATCCCTCGCCCGAGCTGCTTCGACTGCGGATGACGCCTCCATTGTTTCTCACTCGGGTGGATAATATCCCATACGCACAAAGGTTATGTCTATCGGCTCCCAGAACACTCTCAATCCCCATGTCGTCGCGTGGGTCAACGAAACGGCAGCCCTTTGCGAGCCGGAACGGATCTACTGGTGTGACGGTTCCGAAGAGGAACGAGCCCAATTGACCGAGGAAGCCGTGCGGCAGGGCGTCCTGATCGAGTTGAATCAGGAGAAACTTCCCGGATGTTACCTCCACCGATCCCATCCGAACGACGTCGCCCGGGTCGAAGCCTGTACTTACATCTGCACCCCCACGCAGAAGGAGGCCGGTCCCACCAACAACTGGACCGCCCCCGATCAAATGTATGACCGACTCCGGCAGCTCTCCGCGGGAGCCATGCGCGGTCGCACCCTGTATGTGGTCCCCTACCTGATGGGGCCGCCCGGATCCCCGCTGGCCCGGGTGGGGATCGAACTGACCGATTCCCTCTACGTGGCGTTGAGCATGCGGATCATGACCCGGATGGGAGCCGTGGCGTACGGAGAATTGGAAGACCGGGCGGACTTCAACCGGGGCCTGCACAGCATGCTCGATCTCAATCCCGAGCGCCGGTACATCGTCCATTTTCCCCAGGACAACGCCATCATCTCCCTGGGTTCCAACTACGGGGGCAATGTGTTGCTTGGCAAGAAGTGCCTGGCGCTTCGCATCGGTTCCTACCTGGGCCGACGGGAAGGCTGGATGGCCGAGCACATGCTGATCCTGGGCGTTGAATCGCCGTCCGGGGAAAAAACCTACGTGGCCGCCGCCTTCCCCAGCGCATGCGGCAAAACCAACTTCGCCATGATGGTCCCACCCAAATCCTTTGCAGGATGGAAGATCTGGACCATCGGCGATGACATCGCGTGGATGAGTCCCGGGCCGGACGGACACCTGCATGCGATCAACCCGGAAGCGGGCTATTTCGGGGTCATTCCAGGAACCAACTTTGCCAGCAATCCCAACGCGATCAAAACGATCAGCCGCGACACCATCTTCACCAACGTCGCCCTGACACCGGACGGAGATGTCTGGTGGGAAGGCAAGGACGGCACCCCCCCGGTCCAGTGCATCGACTGGAGGGGCGAGCCCTGGACGCCGAAGAGCCCGACACCGGCGGCCCACCCGAACAGCCGGTTCGCGGCACCCATGCGCAACAACCCGATGCTTGGGGTCGAGATCGACGATCCGGCCGGAGTGCCGATCAGTGCCATCATTTTTGGCGGACGACGCGCGGCGACAATGCCGCTGGTCTTTCAAACCTTCAACTGGGTGCACGGTGTTTTCACGGGGGCCACGCTGGGATCCGAGACAACCGCCGCAGCCGCCGGCAAGGTCGGCCAGATCCGCCGGGATCCGATGGCAATGCTTCCCTTCTGTGGCTATGACATGAGCGATTATTTTACACACTGGCTTGAGATGCGCCGACGACTCACGCGCCCCCCCCGGATTTTTCATGTGAACTGGTTCCGCAAGGATGCACAAAACCGCTTCCTCTGGCCCGGGTTCGGCGAGAACATGCGGGTGCTCAAGTGGATCATCGACCGATGCCGGGGTTGCGCGACCGCGGTCGAATCGCCCCTGGGCTGGATTCCGGACGCCGAGACATTCGACCTGGAGGGACTGCCCAACATGAGTCGCGAGCAGTTTGCGGAACTTCAGTTGATCCAGCCGGACGAATGGCGTCGGGAGATCCTTTCCCACGACGAGCTCTTCCTCAAACTCTACGCCAGGCTCCCGAAGGAGCTGGTTTTCCAGAGGGAACTCCTCGCCTCCCGAATCTAACCCACCACGCTGCAGCGCACGCCACCCGATGCGTCTCCCGACTCCAAACCACCGACCGCCGGGCCCGGCGTCCGATGCAGCGGAACCACCAGACGCTCCGGAGGTCGCGGACGGAAGCCCAGTGCACGATCGCCGAGACCCACTCCTCTGAGAACCACATGGACATCAGTCTACAAGCCTTCCTCTCCCTGCTTCCCATCGCGGCGGTCGCCCTGTTCCTGGTCATCCTTCGGTGGCCGGCCAGCCGGGCAATGCCGATTTCCTACCTGACCGCAGCAGCCCTGGCTTTGTTTGTCTGGAAGGTTCCCCCGGCCCAGGTGGCGGCAGCCAGTGCCAACGGAATCGTGATCACGGGCACGCTTCTCTACATCATTTTCGGCGCGATCCTGCTCCTGAACACACTCCAGGAAAGCGGAGCTCTCCGGACCATCCGACAGGGGTTCACGGACATCACACCCGACCGGAGGATCCAGGTGATCATCATCGCCTGGCTGTTTGGCTCCTTCATCGAAGGTTCGGCGGGATTCGGCACCCCGGCGGCGGTGGCCGTGCCGCTGCTTGTCGGCCTGGGATTCCCAGGAATGGCCGCCGTGACAGCCGGCATGATCATCCAGAGCACTCCGGTTTCCTTCGGTGCCGCCGGCACCCCGATCCTTCTGGGAGTGAACAAAGGGCTCGCCGCAGTTCCCGGCACCTTGGAGGCCTTCGCAACAGCGCAGGGCTACCCGATGGGACAGCTCGAAAGCCTGATCGGCCCCGGTATCGGGACGTATTCCTGGGATGGATTTCTCATGCTCATCGGTGCCAGAGTAGCCCTGCTCCACGCAATCACCGGCACTCTGATCCCGCTCTTTGTGGTCGCCCTCATGACCCGGTTCTTCGGAAAAAACCGTTCGTTTGCCGAAGGCCTTCAAGTCTGGAAGTTCGCCCTGTTTTCGGCATTTTCAATGACCGTGCCCTACGTCCTGGTCGCCCATCTGCTCGGCCCGGAGTTCCCATCCATATTCGGCGGACTGGCCGGACTGGCCATCGTGGTCACCGCCGCCAAACGGGGCTTCCTAATGCCGCAGACCAAGGACGCCTGGGATTTTGACCATCGCGAAACCTGGGACCCGGAATGGACGGGGCTCATCACGATCCGGGACATCGGACATCGCGACGGCAACCTGGGCATGATCAAGGCCTGGACTCCCTACATTCTGGTGGCCTTGTTCCTCGTACTGTCCCGCGTGCGCGCACTGCCCGTGGGCGGGTGGTTGAAGTCGTGGAATGTCCAGATCCCGAACCTCTTTGGAACCTCGATCTCCTCGAGCTTTCAACCGCTCTATCTGCCGGGCACCATTTTCATCTGCGTCTCCCTGATTACCTTCTTCCTTCATCGCATGGAGGCAACCGCCTACCGCCGGGCATGCTGGAACTCGGCGCGAACCCTGGTCGGCGCTTCCGTAGCCCTGATCTTCACCGTGCCGATGGTGCAGGTGTTTATCAATTCGCAGGGTGGGACAGCGGGATTCGAGCGCATGCCCATTGCCCTGGCCGAAGCGGTCGCCGGGCTGACCGGTTCCGCATGGCCACTCTTCGCGCCGTTCATCGGCGGTTTCGGAGCAGCGGTGGCCGGCAGCAACACGGTCAGCAACCTCACCTTCTCCCTCTTCCAGTTCGACGTGGGCATGCGCATCGGAGTCGATCCGGTCTGGATCGTGGCCCTGCAGGCCGTCGGTGGTGCCGCGGGCAACATCATCTGCGTGCACAACGTTGTGGCGGCTTCGGCCGTTGTCGGATTGATCGGACGGGAAGGTGCCGTCATTCGAAAGACTCTGCTTCCATTTTTTTATTACGCGCTGCTCGCGGGAGCCCTTGGTTACGCCATCGTCTGGCACTCCACCAAAGGTGTGATCAACGCCGGATCCGTGATCGCCGGGGCAATTGTCCTGACCGCGATCGCCGTGATCCGCTGGAATCTCAAGAGCTCCGGAATCACACGAACCTGAGTCACCAACGTTGAACGCCCTTCCTCGCGTGCGACGTTCCAAGACTGTCAAAGGCAACGCAACCATCGAGGGTCCAGGCCCCCAAGTCGGCAACCGAAGCGACGGAGTGAATGTTGGCCGCCAGCGTCCGCGGACACCCGCCGCGCCGTCTACAACATCGGAACATCCTCCGCCGACGTTCGCCACTCCAGGCGTCCGTCCATGATCCAAACCTCCACGAACGAAGTCTCACCCACCCGAACCTCGCGACTCCCCTGAGCGCCCCCCTCCACGGTTACCTCCAGGGACACCACCGGTTGTTTGACATCCACCTCGAGGGCATCCGCGTAGGAGATCGTCAGGTCGGTGCTGACACCCGACTTACGATACACCTCCTTGCCGTTCACCCGAATGAGGACCGAGTTGTCCCTGAATCCCTCGCGGAGTTTGATGTGCAGTTTCATGATAGTGGCTGGTTCGGATGCGGGAGCGTTTGCGATCTGGGATCGGCCTCCATCCTTATCGCAGGCCGATCCCATGAGCAAGGGCAGAACGACGAAGATCAGGCATCTGCCCTTCATGGCGCGCTGTGCGCTGAGTCGTCAGGCAATCTCAGCCGAAATGGCTGCCATCGCAGCCTGCGACTTCCGAGCCCCTGCTTCGTCGCCCGATCTTGTCTGAACCGCAGCCAGATTTGCAACGGTCATCCGGGTTGACACCGGGTCCAACACGCGCGAATCGGCAACCGCAGACAACATCCGGGCGCTCTCGTCCAGTTTGGCCGGGCGGATTTCCACACCGTCCTCGTTTGCGCTGCTCACGATCTTAAAATCGCGGCTCGCGTTGACCCCCTTGACCAGACGCGCGTATTGCGCCATCGGATGTTTGGCGTGTTTGTCCAACACCTCATCAAACGCCGCGTTTCCGCTCTTGAGCGATTCATCGTCTGAACCCAGCAAATAGAGCAGAGTTCCCTGATCCTCGCCCATAAACAGGTCGGCCAGGGATTCGTCGTTGGCCGTCACCGGATATCGCACCCGCAGCCGGATGACGTTGGAAAGGACCTCCGAACCGTCAAGGGCGGCGTATGCCGCGCGAACCAGATAATGCCCCGGCGAATCAAAATAGAATCCATCCCGACCGTATCCGATGTAGGCGCTTTCCTTTTCCGATTGTCCCTGGCCGAGCATTCGTTCCCGCGCGCCAACCAGGTGATCGATGAGGGGTTCGTACCCAAGCACCTCTCCGCTTGGTTTACGAATCACGATCTTGACCATGCCGCAGTTGGGATGCAGCCAGGTGTGCACCATGCGCCCCGCGGAATCGGTCGTCCGGAGCGCCAACTGAAGCACCACCGGTTCGCCCAGGGCAAAACTCGGCTGATGCGTCGAGATCTCCAATTGCAGGCCGGACTGATCCTCCACCGCATCGGCCATGGCTTCGGCCCCCAGACCCGAACCGATCGCGAAGTTGTTTCCACCCATGATGATGTTTCTGAGGAACGCATGCCTCAGATGGATGACCTCCTGATTGTCGAACTGGAAGGGAAACCGGCTCCAGAACGTGGCCGCGCCCCCACCCGGATAATTCCAGGGATAATTCATCCAGGAGAGAGAGTCGGGACGGTTTGGCACCGGCGGTGTCGCATACTGTTTCTGCCAGGAATGCAGCAGGTTAAAACAGTGACCCAACTCATGCACGTAGGTGTAGAGCTGCAGCCGCAGCATGTCGGGCGTCACACCGCCAATGCCCGCATGGAACACGGCGCATCCCTGCCTCTGCTTGCCCTGCTGATCAAACATGATGCCGTACAACCCGTTGCCCAGGTCGTGACGCTGTGCGACCAACTGCCAGACGGCCCACTGTTCCAAATCCCGCCACTGGGTGAAATGCCGTTGCATCGATGCATGCAGCTCCGCGTTGCTCCATTGCACATTGCCACCGGCCTCCCCGACGTTCACCACGTTGCTGCCCGTGGTCGGGATCATCTGAATGCCGGCCTCCGCGTAAGCCCGCACAACACTCAAGGTGCGCGCCGGCCCTCCCGAGGGCAGGGAACCCGTGTTGTAGCTGTTAAACACGGGCGTGACCACATCCGACACGCGATCCGTTTCAATGCGAACGGACCGGAAATACACCGACACAAAGGCGCAGGTATAAACCGCGCCGGGAGCTCCCCCGGTTGAGAAAAACTGAACCACCGCCGGTGCCTGATTCTGCAGGATCGAGCGTCGCGCGATCTTCACCTGAACCACCGGTGCCCCCGCCGCGAAGGTGTACGTGCCAAGCCCCTTGATCGTTACTTCGGTGGCTGCCACCGTGATCGCAGGTGCGTTGACCACGAACGAACCGAAGTATTTGACGGTTCTTCCGACGATCTGAAAAAAATCCCCGCTGACCCGTCGCATCGGACGCGTTCCGTCCACATCCACGCGCAGCTCCAGCCGAAAGGCACCGGTCGTTCCAAGGTAACGCCCGCTGACCGCCCGCTTGCGAACTGGAATGACGGGGATTCTGGGCACGACCGGAACTCTGGGTAAGATCGGCCGCGCCGCCGCCCCAGGATCCTCTTCATCGCCATATCGCCCGTCCTCCTGTTCGCCCACCTGGGTCGGTTCCCCTCCCCCCAACTCCATATCCTGCAAACCCGCCACCTCTTCCAGAGTTATGTCTGCCCCATGCAATTCATCATCCGCTGATTCACCGAACGTTGGATCTGTCATAATCGTTGCTCCTTTGGTTGCTTCATACCGACTCGATCCGGGGCGACGGAAGGTTCCGCACCGACCTCCGGATCATCACTGGACTACCGTGCAAACATCCATCGTACCACCTCCTCTCCAGGCTCATCATGGAACGAGCGAACATTCGATTAAAATCATGGGATCCCTCCTGCGACCGGGCATTTCACCCAATCGGGCATCAATCTCCTTAACTGACGCGCCGAAAACATATTCCTGCGGACTCACCTGTCAAGAGGCGGCCCCGGGGAAATCATGAAATTTCTAAGTTTCAAAAAGGCCCCGGCATTCTCTCCTTGTCATGGAGACATCCACCCATTATGGTTCGCAGACATTGGGACCGGTGTGGTTCCGATGTAAGCTGTTGGTAACACGAGTACGGAAGGGTGGCTGAGTGGATGAAGGCACCTGACTCGAAATCAGACCATGGGGCAACTCATGCGTGGGTTCGAATCCCACCCCTTCCGCCATTGACTATCAACTACTTACAGAAGCAAAAAGGAGAATGTGCCCAAAATGTGTCTATACTCCGAAAAACCACATCTCAGTAACCCGCCTGTTCCAGCCCAGTAAAAGGCCCGAAAATCGCCAGTTTTGAGCGCCCAGACCGATCGTGTGAACCCAGACGATTGGACTACCCCTCGAATCAATTTCTTTTCACGGGTATCCCTCTGTGCCCAACGTGCCCAGAACGTGCCTCGTGCTCAATCCGAAACTTACCCTCAGTGACGGCTATTTGACGGTTGATGGTTCATGCGGAAAACTGTGCGGCCTCTCTGTCATCGGGCCGACCGGCGCGGAAAAACGTGCATACGGTTTTGTCAAACGGCCTCAGATCCGAACATGGCTCTAAAATGCCCCAGGACGATCCGGAAGGCCGATCTGGTGTGATGTGACGTTCAGGTGCCCTCCGATCGACTGGCGGGGCCACCAGCGAAGCCGGTTCTTGACCAGCCGAAGTTCCCGGCGTCTGGTTCCGGTTGCTTTTAGGCTTCCCCTTCCCCGTTCCCCTTCCCCATTCAGATTCAGAGCCAGATACAGATACAGATACAGATACAGGCGTCACGCCGCGTCACACCGCGTCACGCGGCGTCACGCAGCGTCAACGCTTTTTGGATGACTTTCAGGGATTCGGGGACCAATGAATGAAAGGGGAACGGGGAACGCAAATCCCAGGGTCAATCAAGAATTCCGAAACTCTCTGTTGACACGGCGGGTTTACTTCGTTTACGTTCATTCCGATTTTAAACCCTTATGTACGCGAAAATATTCACCAAAATCTTCGATTCCAGCATCGCCGAGAACTACATGACCCGCCACATTTTCATGGATTTCCTCGTGTTGTCCGACGCAGAAGGGCGCGTTGACATCACATTGGAAGCCCTGGCGCGTCGAATCAATGTTCCGATCGAAATCGTCAAGGCCGCGATAGCGGAGCTGGAAGGTCCGGATCCTAAATCGCGAACCGAAACTGACGACGGTCGCCGGATCGAACGTCTTTATGATCATATAGATTGGGGCTGGCGGGTAATCAACAAGGAGGATTACCGGGACATGAAATGCTTGAACGACGTGAAGGAGCGGAGCCGGAAACGGTCAAAAGCATTTCGAGACAAAAAGGCGGCAGAAAAATCTACGGCAGAATCGCAGGATCCTGTGCAGCCGGTCGAATCGAAAGCCAAAACCACGGAAACCAATCCAAAGGCTGAGAAACCCATTGACTTTCCGCAGAAGTTTTCAGCGGACGAAGACTTTATGAAGTCGTGGGCGTCGTGGGAAGTCTGTCGAAGAGCCATGAAAAAGCCAGCGCGTTCGTGGAATGAATTCTTTCAGCATCAAGTCGATTGGCTTGAGAAGATGCCAGCTCCAGACGCAATCGAATCTTTGAATCAATCTCTCAGGAACGGATACCAAGGGCTTTTTGAGCCCAGAACCCCAAACAGAAAAGGAAACAGTAATGGATACAAACACACCGTCAACCGAAACGCAGGAACCTACAACGACGGCCCCAACCTCGCCAGCTACGAAAGCCTCGTTGTCTGCGGCGATCGGTCTAAAAACGTTCGATGACAATAACCTCGTTGAAATGGTGAACGAGTCGGAGAGATTCATCAAAGATTTCGAATCCGGTTCCCAACCTAGATGGATCTCCTTGCTTGGCACCAGTGGAAACGGAAAGACCATGTGTGGGACTCACCTTTGGCGGAGGTTGTCACGCAGGGCTAACTGGACCGGCTGCGACTTTTTCAGAGAAACTATCTACTGGCCCAATCTCATTGACGAATTAAGGAGCACCCAGAGTTTCGAGAAATACATTGAGCTGAAGCGGTGGCCCATCCTTTTTGTTGACGACATATTCGCTGAGAGGGATCCAAACGGGTTTGCCGTTGACAAGCTCAATTGCTTGCTCGGAAGCAGGATCGGGAAGTGGACAATCATCACCGCGAACTCGACGGTTTCAGAAATTGAAAAGGTAGACCGCCGAATCGCATCCCGACTGGTCAGAAAGCCAAACGTCTGCGTCGTGAACATGGCGATGGATTACGCTTTCCGAGAATGATCAAACCCAATCAATTCCTAGCTCATTGATCCAAAAACGCACCAACATGCTTTGGCAACCTCGCTACCATAGCTTGTTTAGTCTTTCAGGGGCCGGAGCTTGCGGGCCACCTCAGAGATCTCCGTCATCAACCGTTAGTTTGGATGAAGACAGAAGGCAGTTTCGCATCAACTGTATCCAGAAGATACTGCTGGACAAATATTTCCAGACGTGGGACAAGACTCAGCAGCACTTTCAAATACAGGAGTCTTAGAAAGGTAAATGAGTGGAAATCTTTCGAGTGTATTCGTTCAAAAAAACGGAAGCAGAGGCTTTCACAGTTTCAGAAAGCCTATTTCAGCAGATGATGGTCTATTTTCACGCAGCCGGGACTGCCTCAAGGATGGAGTCCCCTGCCCCCATTTCTCACACAAGACGCGCAACCGCAGGAATTGGGGCAGAATTCCGACGTATTCCAGGGAATCCATAGCTGCCGTTCTTATTCAGATGGATTTACCGCCTCAAAAACCGGTCCCAACCGTCCCTGACGATAAGACTGTTCACGCCCACCCGCTTTCCGAACCCAATCAACAGCGCCCCAATCCTGGTCCGATTTCATCCGATTACAATCTCGGATTCACCGCCGCGTCACTCCGACCCGAGTTGGCAAGAATTGTCGCAGAGTGCTATCTGAAAAATCAAGACTGGCATCTCGCCAAGGAGTGGATCCTGTCCTCAAACGCCCTCCAATGCCGCACAAGCACGAGTGCCAATCGACTTGAGCGTGAATTACGACACAGACTTGCCACACTGACTCAGGATCAGCTGATTCTTCTTTCCCAGGCAACCAACGAGGATAGGACAGCCATCGCCTGGATCGCCGCACTCAAGCGTATCCCGTTTGCATTCGAGTTTGCTGCTGAAGTGCTGCGCGACAAGCTTGCCTGTCAGGACCTCGTTCTGCGCCATTCCGATTACGAAGGTTATGTTGAAAGCAAAAAGCTAATCCATGCAGAGATCGCTCAACTGAGTCCTTTATCGAGTGGCAAAGTCAGGCGAGTTCTGATGCGAATGCTCGCAGAAGTGGGCTTGATTGAGAAGGGAACCGCGCTGGGAACGATTCATCGGCCCGTCGTGTCTCCCGAGGTCGTTCGTGCCATCATTTCTGACAGTCCTCATTGGCTGGCGGGTTTTCTTGTTCCGGACGCCGAGATTCCCAATTTCTGAACAGCCATGCACATCAACGATCTTTCAGAGCGGCTTTTCAAAATTCTCAGTCATCCGAATTTTCTCGGAATGAAAGGCCTCGCGAATGAGGTTCCATTCTTCATCCAAACCTATGAGCCTGCTCGGGAGGATGGGATCCGGCGCATGGTTGGGAGCCTCGCAATCCGGCTGCAAAATACCGGTGTCACGCTGAAATCCATCGACCTTTTCTCTCTTGTCCTGGAGGAATTGGAGGAGAACGGCATCCTCGAATACCTGATGAATGATGAAGCCACTTCCGAGAGAATTGAGATTTTGGAGACGCTTCAGAACTATTCCGATCCCAAGACTCACCTAATCCCTCGCCTGATCCGGGCGATCGGGGATGATGGAGTCCAATTAACTCTCATCACCGGGTCTGGACGTATCTATCCGTTCCTTCGGACCCACACCATTCTCGAATCGCTCCAACCCGCCATGCTCCGGCATCCGGTGGTTATCTTTTTTCCCGGAGAATACGCCCAGGATCCGGCTGGCGGTTCGCATTTGCGCCTATTTGGATCGATCCCCAGTCCGAGGATCAATAACCCCTATTACCGGGCCACGAACCTTGATCACTATCGCCTTTGACCTGAATGAAAATCCACGAGTTATTCCTGAAACCCGTTGAACGCCCCATCGATGGCGTGATCAAGGCCGATGATTCCCGCAATCTCCAGACAGAACTGGAGGAATATGTGGTCACTCGGGATGTTGCCCGTGGACTTGGCGTTTTGACTGAACGTTACCTGACCGAACTCACAGCGAACGGAGTCTGGATTTCCGGTTTCTTCGGCTCGGGCAAATCGCATTTGCTCAAGATTCTTTCACTCATCCTCGATGGTGCCGCTCTTTCAAATGGAGTTCACCCTGCTGACATTGTCCTCCCTAAGATTGATGACGAGCTTGTAAAGGCTGATTTGCGCAAGGCTACCGCTATTTCTTCAAGGAGCATTCTGTTCAACATCGATCAGAAGTTCGATGGCATTGGAGGCGATCATTCCGCCCCGATCCTGGAAGTGTTCGTGAAAGTTCTGAACGAGTTGCAGGGCTACTTTGGCAAGCAAGGTTATATTGCCCGCTTTGAGCACGATCTCGATGTGCGCGGTGACTTCGGACCGTTCAAAGAAACGTACCTGCGAGTGAATGGCAGCGAGTGGGAGAAAGACCGCGAGGCCATTGCCACAGCGAGAAAGGCCGCTTTCGCGAAGGCGTATGCAACGCATTTCGGAGTTGCCGAGACGGAAGCCTCAACCCTGATGCGGCAGGTCCGGGAAGACTACCGCGTTTCGATCGAGAGTTTCGCGCAGATGGTTAAGGATTACATATCGCGGCAACCGCCTGGGTTCCGCCTGAATTTTTTTGTTGATGAAGTTGGCCAGTTCATCGGACAAGACTCCAAACTCATGCTCAACCTCCAAACTGTGGCGGAAACTCTGGGCACGGTTTGCGACGGCAGAGCCTGGATTTTCGTGACTTCCCAAGCGGATCTGGAAGGTGTACTCGGTTCTTTCAAGGGATTAGCGGCGCAAGACATCACCAAGATCATGGGCCGTTTCAAGACTCAGCTCACGCTTGCCAGCGCCGATGTGCGTGAAGTCATCCAAAAGCGGCTCCTGGCCAAGCAGGAAGAAGAACCGGAAGTCCTCACCGAGATTTACGACCGCGAGAAAGACAACTTCCAGACCCTTTATCGCTTCAGCGATAATTCGATTAACCTCCACGGATGGCGTGGAAGCGATGAATTCTGCGGTTTCTATCCATTCCACACTTACCAGTTCGATCTATTCCAAATTGCGATCCAGCAACTTTCCAAACACGGCGTGTTCACTGGGAAATACCTGTCGGTCGGCGAACGCTCCATGCTTGCGGTGTTCCAGGAAGTGGCCAAGACCGTGCGCAATCAAGACGTGGGGCACCTCGCGACCTTCGACCTAATGTATGATGGCATATCCGCGTCGATCCGGGGTGACATGCAGACTTCCATTAAGATGGCGGAATCGAGACTGGGTGACGGACTCCCGATCCGGATTCTCAAATCGCTCTTCCTGCTCAAATGGGTGCGCGAGTTCAAGGCCACCGCCCGAAACATTGCCATCTTGCTGATCGACCGTCCCAATATCGACATTCGAGCCCACGAAAAAGCAGTCCGAGAGGCGCTGGCTCTGCTCGAAAGCCAGTCTTATTTGCAACGCAATTCCGACCTTTTCGAATTTCTCACGGACACCGAAAAGGACATTGAGGTCGAGATCAAGAACACTGAGATTGACGACTCGCAGGTGGCTGATCTCCTCTCCAAAGTTCTGTTTGCTGACGTTCTACGCGACCCGAAGATTCGCTATGAAGGAAACGGACAGGACTATGCCTACGGTCGAAAACTGGACGATGCGCTTATCGGCAGGGAATCGGACATCGCGCTCAACATCATCACCACGGAGCACCCCAACCACACAAATATCACCACGCTGGCCGCACAGAATACCGGCAAGGCCGAACTCCTTGCCGTCCTACCTGCCGACACGACACTCAGCGATCAAGCTCGGCTCTTTCTCAAGACTCAGAAATATATCCAGCAAAACTCCAGTTCTGGCGAAGAATCACGCAAGGCCATCCTTGACCAGCGGGGACAGCAGAACAGCATCCGGCGGACGGCTATGCAGGATCTGGCCAGCGGATTCCTGAGCAAAGCCCCACTCTATCTCAACGGCTCCCGTCTCGACACCGTGGGCGAGGGTGATGCGCGGAATCGCTTCGCCAAAGCTTGCCAGGAACTCATCTCCTTTTCATTTCCCAGTCTGCGAATGCTCAAAGGGGCTTACGATGAATCCACCCTTTCCGAGGCCCTGCTAGCGCAGGATGATCTCCTCACCAGTGGCACTCAGGCACCCTCGGAAGCCGAACAGGAGATTCTCACGTATGTCATGAGGAACCAGAACAGCGGCGAGCGCACTTCTGTCGAAGAGATCGTCCGGATTTTCGGTCGCCGCCCCTACGGTTGGTATCCGATGGCGGTGCTCACCCTTGTCAGCCGTCTGTTCCGAATGGGCAAGGTGGAGTTGCGCACCTCCGAGCTTCTCGACGCCCGATCCGCGTTCGATCATCTCAAGAACACCCGCCAGCACGGCAGCGTGAGGGTGCGCCTGCAAGAGCAGTTTGACTCCAGCAAAATCAACGCGCTTAAAAAGTTTCACCACGACTTTTTCGACCGCCCCAATACCGGAACGGAAGCCCGCTCGGTCGGCCAGTTCACGCTTGAGGGTCTCGACGCCGAGGCTCGCGATCTCACGGTATTGCTCGATCAAGCTGCTCGTTACGCTTTCCTTGAACCCCTTCGGCCCATTGCTTTGCAACTCTCCACGCTGGCTGCGAAAGATTACACGTATCTGTTAAATCACCTGGCCGAATTCCAGGACGACCTCCTCACGGCGAAAGACGATCTGCTGTCTCCGATCAAATCGTTCATGCACGGAGCGCAACGGAAAGCCTACGATGAAGCCATTTCTTTCCTGCGTGAAGAGGAGGCCAACTTCGCGGATCTCCCTCCCGAGGATGTCCAACCCTTGCGCGATCTTGCCGCTGCCGCTGCTCCATTTCGCGGCAACAGCGTCCCCGCCGCCAAGGCTGCCGTCACCAAACTTCAGAAATTGATCGCGTCGCTGCTTACGGTTGAGCGGCAGACAGCGACAACCGCCCTTGATGAGCACGAAGCGAAACTCCGTGCTCTACCGGACTTTCAGAAATTGAAAGACGATGCGGTTGCCAACGTCATGGAAAAGACGAACGAAGCCCGCGCTGCCATTTCATCCGCCCGATTTGTCACCGCCATCCGCGACCGGATGAATCGGTATCGAACCCAAGATTATCCGGCTCAGCTTGAACTTGCTTCGAGACTCGCCACCGAGGGAGCGAAGCCGCCGGGAATTCCTGGCGACAAGCCCTCTCCACCCAGCCCGCCAGTCCGTTACACATCAGTCACGAGCCTGCGTCCGCAATGCAGCCTTCCCTACATTGCCACTGAGGATGATCTAGATCATTGGTTGGCCGCTCTTCGAGAAGTCGCCGTCAAAGAACTGAATTTAGGACATCGCATTAGCTTGTGAATCAATATGATGCCCATGTTAGGAACGATACCCTTGATATGTGTATCGTGCTGATATAGTGTATTCAACTGATGCAAAACCTCAAAGAACGTCTGCTCAGTTACCTGGAGGTGGTCTCCGGCGAAAGGCCGGATTTGGCCAAAGCGGCGAATTCCGCATTACCGCTGTTTCTGCGGGAACGATACTCAATATTCTCGACACGCATGTTCGGGAGGAAGTTTCTTGCGGCGTTGGAAACGGAGGATTGGGAAAGCGGCTCGCCAGGCGAATATGGGAAGCATGTGGAGACCCTCGCAGCGAAGCTCGGTGAGCCCGTCATTCTTGTGCTGCCCATTCTGCCATCCTATTCCAGGAATCGAATGGTCCAAATGGGCATCCCATTCATCGTCCCCGGCAGCCAGACGTTTATTCCGAACACCTTGATCGATTTGCGGGAGCGGTTTTCCCAACCCACGCCCAAGCGTCGCGAGACTCTGAGTCCCGCCGCTCAATGCACGGTGCTCTTCCATCTTTTACGGGAGCCGCTCGCCGGAATCCCTCTCAAGGATATTGCCCGGAAAGTTCATTACTCCCCGATAATGATCACCAAGGTGAAGGATGAACTGGACTCGGCAAAGATTTGCAAATCCGTCCGAAGCGGGCGTGCGATGGTCCTCGACTTTCTGACGAGCGGCCTGGCGCTTTGGGAGCAAGTTAAGCCCCAACTGTCTTCTCCAGTCAAAAGGACCCGGTGGGTTCGTTGGAAAAAAAGCGATCCTCACGCGCCGCTCGCCGGAATGAGCGCCTTGAGCTTGCGAACTATGATTGCCGCTGATCGCCTGCCCACCTATGCGTTGCCTCTTGGGGAATTTCAGGATTGCCTGGAAAGCGGTGTTTGCACGGGTTGTCCGGACGCCGAGGCGGCAACGGCCAGAATCGAGATTTGGGCGTACGATCCCAAACTGCTCGGGGACGAGCGCATGGTGGATCCTCTGTCGCTTTATCTCAGTCTGCGGGATTCGGGGGACGAGCGCGTTCAACAGCAATTGGAAAAACTCATCGCGGAGGTCAAATGGTAAAGGGCCTCGATCTTTTTCGCGAGCGTCTCCGGAAATTTGAAGGCTCGTTCACTCTCATTGGCGGCGCGGCGTGCGACGAATGGTTCACCTCTCAAGGACTTGAGTTCCGAGCCACCAAGGATCTCGACATCGTCTTGATCATCGAAGCCGTTGAACCAGCGTTCATCACCAACTTGCGGGGCTTCATAACCGATGGCGAATACGAGATTCGCGAGCGCACTGAGGGGACTCCCGTCCTGTATCGTTTTGCCAAACCCAGGAATGAAGAGTTTCCGTTCATGTTGGAACTATTCAGCCGCAAGCCTGAAGGAATCGAACTGACGGAGGGGCAGGAAATTGTGCCGATCACGGCGGGAATGGACCACCACAGCTTGTCGGCGCTTCTCTTGGAGGACGATTATTACAATCTGATTCGGACACATCGGGATGTCCGTGATGGATTGCCCTTCGCAAACGCCACCTCTCTTATCCCCTTGAAGGCACATGCCTGGCTCAACCTGACGAAACAAAAGGGGGACGGAGCCGAAATAGACTCCAAGGACATTGCCAAACACAGAAACGATGTGTTTCGGCTTGCCGGAACTCTGCCAGGGGAAGCGGGGCCAAGCCTTCCTGTCAGTATCACCGACGACCTAACCCGATTCCTCGACTCGTTTCCGGAAACTTCAGAGGCGTGGCCGCAGATTCTGGCTTCGTTGGAAAACACACTGGGCGGAAGATTCCGTCCGGCCACTCTGAGGTCGGCGATTCAAACATACTTTGGAATTAAGAAGGATGAGCGATGAAGTATGAGGTATGAACTGACAACTGTCCGCTATTTTTTCCACCATCGCGAAGAAGTCGAAGGTTAACCCCTCATAATTCATAATTCTCAGTGAACACTTCCGCCCTCAAGACCTTTGCCCCAGCCGTCCGCAACCAGCTTATGGAGGCGGTCACGCGAAAGCTCGACTTCGTCCTCACGGCCCAGACTCCTGATTACCTGACGACGTTTGCTCCGCAAGTGGCGGCGTTGCGCGACCTGGCAAAGGCCAACCGAGGCGGGCTGATCGAGCGCGTGGCCTACACCTGGTTCAATCGACTCGCCGCGCTGCGTTTCATGGACGCTCGGGGATGGCATCCGTTCCGAGCCCGCGTTCTCACTCCGGCCAGTGCCGAGGAGACGCAACCGGAACTGCTCAAGGTTACTCGCACCGGTGCGTTGCCCGAAGAGTTGAAGTCCCACACGGACCCGCAGCGGCTCAATGATCTCCTCGATGGCCGAATTCCGTCTCCCAATGCGCAGGGAGAAGTCTATCGCCACATCGTCCTCGCCGCCTGCCGTTTTTACCACGCCCTGCTGCCAAACCTTTTTGAGAAACTCGATGACGAGACGGAGTTGCTCCTTCCCGATGACCTCCTCACCGAGCACTCCGTCGTCCAAGGCTTCCGCACCGAGATCAGCGACGAGGACTGCGGCGACGGGCAGCGGGCCAATGTCGAGATCCTCGGCTGGCTTTACCAGTTCTACATCTCCGAGCGGAAGGACCAGGTCATGGCACGCAAGAGCGCCGTGCCCACCGAGGACATCCCCGCCGTCACCCAGCTCTTCACCCCGCACTGGATCGTCCGGTACCTTGTCGAAAACTCCCTCGGTCGGCTTTGGCTGTTGAATCGCCCCAACTCCCGGCTGCGCGAGCACATGCCGTATTACATTGAAGACGCGGCGCAAGTGAGTGGGAACGACCGCCCTCACCCCGGCCCTCTCCCCCAGGAGAGGGAGAAACATTCGCCGCCTTCAGCCAATACGGACGCGCCCGGTGTATCTCCGGTTTTGGCAGCGAAGACCAAAGCGGCGACTACAACCGCGACCGCCGAACTGTTTCACGACGCCCTCTCGCGCTCCCTCTCCCCGGGGGAGAGG
>JAIPJX010000106.1 GCA_021733945.1 Verrucomicrobiota bacterium
GCATGCGGCTGCATCGAAGTGGACCGGGCACCGGACCCATCGCTCCGGTTCGCGCGCCTGAAGCCGTGGTGGCGAGGTGGAGCAGTCGGAAACTGCGTGCTGGCAACGCGGGTGGAAACGGCACCCGGGAGGGAAGTGGCCCAGCTGGGGTACCGAACCGGGTATGGTTTTCAGCCGGGTGTTTCCGCCACCGATTCGCGGTACGGATTGGAGCAGGGCGCGTGTATAGGGATGAGCGGGATTGGCGAGCAGGTTTCGGGTGGGTGAAATCTCCACGATCTGTCCCGAATACATCACGGCCACCCGGTCTGCCAGGTCGCTGGCGAGGCCCAGGTTGTGGGTGATCAGCAGGATCGCCATGCCCAGGGTTTCACGCAGATGAGCGAGCAGTTCAATGATCTGCGCCTGGATGGTTGCGTCGAGCGCCGTGGTGGGTTCGTCGGCAATCAGAAGTTTGGGGCGGGAGGCGATGGCCATGGCGATCATCACGCGCTGTTGCATGCCGCCGGACAGTTCGTGCGGGAAACAGCGGGCCCGGGCCTCGGGGGACGGGATGCCCACGAGGGCGAGCAGTCGCGTGACTTCCTGGTTCGTTGCCACCTCGGGACAATGGAGCCGGAGCGATTCCCGAATCTGTGCGCCGACTGGAAAGACGGGATTCATCGAAGCGCCCGGTTCCTGGAAGATATAGCTCACAACGCCGCCTCTCACGGCACGCAGCGCGGATCGGGACATTTGGAGCACATCGTTCCCTTGGAGAAGGATCTTTCCGCCTGAGTAATGAGCGGGTGGGGAGGGGAGGAGGCGTGCGATGGAGAGGGCCGTCACGCTCTTGCCCGAGCCGCTCTCGCCGACCAGGCAGAGTGCTTCGCCGGACTCGATGCTCAGCGAAACGCCGTCCAGAGCCTTGAGGGCGGATGCGCCGAGGCCGAACTGGAGCTGCAGGTCTTCGATGCGCAGGATGGGTTCAATGTCGGTCATGCCGTGGCGAGTGTCATGCCGGACTTGCGGATGGCTGTTTCGAGGTCCGGTTGATCGAGGAGGAGGGTTTTTTCGGACTCGATGGCCAGCACGGTGATGCCGGCTTGGGCGCAGGTTTCTGCGGTTCGGGGTCCCACACAGGGGATGTCGAAACGCAGGTCGTGCTTTTCCTTGGCAACCTTGACTGCGATTGCGTTGCCGGATTTGCCTGCCAGGGCACCTCCGCGGCGCAGGCACTCATCGGTGCCTTCGAAACCCTCGACCGCGAGAACGGTCCCGTTCTTGACAACCACCGTCTGGCCGATTTCGAGCCGGGAGATTTCCTTGGCGATGCGCATGCCGAACTCCACGTCCTGGAGTTGTTGGCTTGAAAGTTCGCGTCCGATTCGGAATCCAGCGCCGGGCATCATCGGCTTGAGCCACGGTGTTGCTTCGATGAGTTCGACCCCGTCCTTTCGCAGTTCGTCCGCGATCGCGCCGAAGATGGTATGTGCGTTCCTGCGCTTCAGTCGGAAAAGAACCGAAGCCGCCCGGATGTCGGGACGGAGGTCGAAGAGGTTTTTGGGGGCGATCTGTCCGACCATGACGCAACGGACGATGTTCCGTTGGGTGAATACCTGGATCAACTTGTTGAGTTGACCGACTTTCAGCCAGACGATTTCATCCACCAGTTCGGCGAGTTTCGGATCCGTCTCACCCTCGAACGCGGCTGCCACCAGGCGGGGCACTCCGAGGTCGCGAGCGTTTTTGGCGAAGAGGAGTGGAAGCGAACGGTTGCCCGCGATGATCCCGAGGGGGGGTGTCGGTTCCATTGCTCAGAATAGGTGCTGAATTGGTTGATCGGGTGTGACCATGCACTGCCAGTTCTATCGGCTCCGGTGGGTTCATCAAGCATTTTGACCGGGCGGCGGACACCGGTTTTGGTGTTTTCACTTCGCGAGCGGAGTCATTGGTTCGTTTTCGTCTTGCATTCAGTTCGTTCGGAGAGTGATATTTACAGGGCAATCGCCTCGGACCAACGGGTTCCTGGTCTGGAGAATGACACAGCGAGACTATTGGGAAATCAGATAACGCAACTCAGCTATTTTTAATCACCGGATCCATGGATTCAGCACCGACTTCCATTCCATCTCAGGCTCCCGTGCGTGACGCCAAAGAGATCATTGCCGCGTTTCGGCGATCGGAGGAAACCGGGCAACCGCTGGACCCGAGTTATCTGGATTTAAGGGGAGTCAGCTTTTTGGCGCAGAGCTTGACGGGGCTTGATTTGTCCGGGTGTGATTTCACGGGTGCTGAAATGAGCCGGTGCGATCTTCGGAATGCGATTTGCGCGCAGGCTGTTTTCGACAAGGTGACGATGTTTCAGGCCCGGTTGGATGGCGCGGAATTCCTGGCCGCGAGTTTCAAGGAAGCCAACCTGACGGAGTGTTCGGCGCGGAACGCTGGATTTGGAGAGTGCCAGTTGAGCCAGGCGGTGTTCAACATGTCGAACCTGACCAACGCAACCTTCGTGCATGCCAAGGCGGACCGGGCGGATTTCCGGAGCTGCAAATTGGCGAATGCCCGTTTTCTGGAGGCTGATTTGACGGAGGCCGAATTCTCGCAATCGGATATGACCGAGGTGGATTTGCGCGATGCCGATGTGACCGGCGCGACGTTTTCCAGGACCACGCTGCGCAATGCGCGTCTGCGAGGGGTCAAGAACTTCAAGACGGCTTTCTGGATCGACGCGGACATTCGGGAGGTTGACTTCGCCGGGGCTTACATGGTGCGGCGGTATATCGTGGACGAAAATTTCCTGCACGAGTTTCGGAGTCAGGGGCGAGCCCAGAAGATGGTTTACTGGCTGTGGTGGTTGAGTTCGGACTGTGGTCGGAGTCTGTTCCGCTGGGGTCTTGTCTGTGCCGCGGTGGTTTTTATGTATGGGTTGATCTACCTGGCTCTTGGAACACAAATCGCCTATCCCAAGGGGATGGTTCAGGGATACGCCCCTTGGTACGTGAGTCTGATGCTGGCGTGTTGTGTTGCGGTGGACGTGCTCCCCAAGACGATGTTGGCGCAGGTGATTGTGAATTCCGAGGTGGTTCTTGGATACGTGGGATTTGCGGGCATGCTGACCATCATCGCGGCCCGGTTTGGAACTCGAGGCGAATAACGATGTTTTCCTTCTTCAAATCGGATCCCAAAGAGCGGCTGAGAAAGATTTTGGGCGAGTACGAATTGCCGCGATTCCGTAAAACGGTCTTCGAGACACTTCGGCGTCTGCGGGATCCGGATTCGATGCCGAGCCAGATCACCGAGGTGATGTCGATGGACCCGGACCTTACCTCCAAGGTCATGCGGACCGTTAACTCGAGTGCCTATGCGCCACGGACGCAAATCACTTCCCTGGATCACGCGATCATGATGATGGGCCGGGCAAACCTGGAGCGGATCGTGATGATGCTGGGCGCGAAGTCGGCGCTTCCGGCCCGTGTGCCGCCTTCCTTGAACATGCAGGCGTTCTGGCGGGCTTCGGCCAAGCGGGCGGTCCTTGCAAAGGCGGTTGCGGATCTCGTTGTGCCGGTTCATGCCAGTCTGAGTTTCACCGCTGGTTTTCTCCAGGATATCTGCGTGCCGCTGCTTGCCGCCGGGCGTGAACGCGATTATGCAACGGTGCTCAAGGAGGCCGCCAAGGGCGAACGCGAACTGCATGTGCTGGAACACGAGACGTTCGGTTGGGATCATGCTGAATTGGGTGCGATTGCGTGCAACGAATGGGACTTGCCCGAAGATCTGGGGGTGTCGGTAAGGGATCAGCATCTGCCGGAGAGCAAGCTGCGTCCGGAGCCTGTTTATATCGTGAGTTCGCATAAGGAATCGGAGGGGAATGGCAGCTGGAACGATTCATTCTTTGAGCGTGTGAAGCATCGTTACAACATGGGGGATGAACAGATCCAGAGCATGATCGCGGAATCCTCCATTAAAATGAAGGAGCTGCTGACGATCATTTCCTGAGGGTTCCTGCAGCCCTCCAGGTAGCCCTCCCCCGAACGACTCCCATGCGTTACCGCACCAAGATTGCGCTCCTGCTTGCCCTGCTGACCATGTTCACCGGGGCCCTGGTGGTGGGACTGTACTCGTTCCAATGTCGTACTCTCCTGCTCGAACAGATACGAAGTCAGGTGCTCTCGATAGCCGCGACGGGCGCGCTTCAGATAAATCCCGAACTCCTGAATGAGGTTCGGAGCGTCGAGAACGAAGGGGATGCTTCCTATGCCGCGGTTCGGGATTCGCTGCGGCGGATCAGGGACGCGAATCGGCGCGAGGACGCGAACGTGCGGTTTGTGTCGGTGCTGCGGCCTTTGGCGCCTGGTTCCGACAAGTGGGTGTATGTGGTCGATGCAGGGGAGGATGAAAATGGGAGGGCGCATGTGGGGGATCCCGTGGAGTTTGATTTCGAGCTCGGGGCCGAGTTCGAGAACAGTGAACGCCAGGAACTGACCCTCGAACGACCCAGCGCGGCACGGGCGTTCCGTCGCGATGCATTCGGCGTCTGGCTGAGCGCGAACTCACCGATTCTAGATTCACGAGGAGAACCGGTTGGATTGCTGAGCGTGAGTATCGCTGCCGAGGATGTCCTTGTTCGGTTGCGAAATCTATACTGGCGCGGATTCCTGGCAACCGCCGTCGGGATCGCGGTGTCGATGGTCTTTGCTGTCGCGATCGCCGGGTGGGCGAACGGGCAGCTGAAGCGGATTCGAATCGCCCTCCAGCATATCAGTGGAGGGGATTGGAGTACCCGGGTGGAATTCAGGAGCTCCGATGAGTTCGGTGCGGTGGCGGAAACTGTCAACAAGATGGCGGCTGCGCTGCGGGACCGGGAGATGCTCAAGGTGGCACTTGCAAGATACACCTCGCAAAACGTTGCCGACCGGGTGTTGGCTGACCAGGAGTTGCCCTCGTTGCGGGGAGAGCGGAGGCAGATCACGGTGTTGATTGCAGACGTGCGCAACTTCACAGCGATGTCCGAGCGATTACCCCCTGAGGATCTGGTTCGGGGGCTCAATAGTTATTTCGAGAAGATGCTTGAAGCGATCTACGCGCACCGCGGCACGCTGGACAAGTTTCTGGGGGATGGACTGCTCGCGGTTTTTGGAGCCCCTCTTGACGATGCGGAGCATCAGAAAATGGCGATCTTCGCGGCGGAGGCCATGCTGAAGGCGGCGCGCCGTCTTCGTGCGGAGATCCGTGTCCGGCACAAGGTGGACTGGCGCATCGGGATCGGAGTTCATACGGGGTGGGCGGTTGTTGGAAACGTCGGTTCGGAAATGCGCATGGAATACACCGCCATTGGAGACACGGTGAACGCGGCTTCGCGAATCGAAGGTTTGAACAAGGAGTATCACACCGAGTTTCTGGCAAGCGAAGCGGTGGTGGATGCTGTCGGTGATTGTTTTAAATTTCGGGAGGTGGACGCGGTTCAACTGCGGGGCACGAGCAACTCGATGAAGTTATACACCTTCGACACGAGCTCTGATTGAGCCGGGTGGGTCGGGGACGGGGGTTCAATGCCCGGGCGGTGCTGGGATTGAGAAGCGGAACGTGGCTCCGGCACCCGGGACGCTTTCGACCCAGATCCGGCCCTTGTGTGCCTGAACCACCTTGCTGGCAATGGCGAGGCCAAGGCCGACGCTTCGTTCGCCCGCGGTCTTGTGGTTGTCAGCGCGCCCATAGGTTTTGAAAAGCAGGGCCTGATCCTCGGGAGAGATCCCCTGGCCTTCGTCCTTGACGCCGAAGATCAGCGTATCCGTTTCCCATTTTGCCGAGATCCCGATGCTCCGGCCCGGTTGGGAATGGCCGACCGCATTGTTCACCAGATTGATGAGCACCTGTTGAAGTTTCGCGGAGTCGACCGGGAGGGTTCGTGAATCGTTTGTCGTGTCCATCACCAGAGTGAGTTGTTTGTTGGCGGTGACGAGCCGGATCATCGGATCGACGCCGGCGAGAATCTCCTTCGCACTGGCAGGCGCCAGATTCAGGCGCAATTCACCGGATTCGATGATGGATACATCCAGGAATCCTTCGATGATATGCAGCATGCCCTCCGCCGTCTTTTGGCAGAACTTCACGTAATCGCGGACATCGTCCGGGAGTTGGTTGTCCGCTTGGGGAAGAATGTTTTCACCGTAGGTGAGGATCGAGGCGGTCGGGCTGCGGAGATCGTGTGCGGCCATTCCGAGAAACTCGTTCTTCAGCTTGTTCAACGCCTGCAGTTCCGCGTTGATCTGGTGGAGTTCCCGGGTTCGGTCGTTGAGTTCCCGGTTCAGATCGAGCACCTGGTAGCACAGACGTTCCTGTTCGCCGAAGTCGGGGCACCCCAGCACCAGGGTGCCTTGGGGCAGGGGGAAAAAGCGGAAATGCAGGCTTTCGGGAGTGTCGGACGCCGTTTTCAGCGTGAGCAGATGCTCCGTGCCGGGCTGTTCAAAGAGCTTTTTAAGGTCCGGTGGCGAACCGAATATGACGAGTTGGTCGAGAAAGGGTTGTTGGAGGCTCTTTTTTCCCAGGAGACGCAGGGCCGCCGCGTTGGCATCTGCGACACAGTCATTGAGATCAAGCTTGAGGGCCACGATGGGTGCCGTCTCCCAGAGATAGGCCCGCATGGCTGAGTTCATAACCGCGGTTTCGATCATGAGGTTAGGTATGGTTCGTGATCCAGGTCTCCAACTCGGTGGCGTTCATCAAGACACGCGCCCCGGACAAACCCTCGACGGACTTGCGATCATCGTGGTTAAATGCCCGGCCTCCCATGAGAATTGCAAGCTCGGGGAATTCGGTGTGTATCTCGGAAGCGGCGCGAATCGCGCCATCCAGGTTTTGATGGGTCGATGCGGAGAGCGCCAGTGCGTCCGGGCTCTTTTCGGCGACGAGTGTCTTGAGATCATTCAACGGCGTGTTGGCTCCCAAAAAATACCCGTGCCAACCGTTCAGTTCGAACAGGTCGGCGACCATCTTGGCCCCAATCCGATGGTGCTCGCCGGAAATGCAGCTGATGATCGCCGATCGATTCTTTCGGGGTACGGAAAATAATCGCGGATAGGTGAGGTTGAGGAGAGTTTCACTAATCGCCGTCGCCATATGTTCGGTGGCCACTGAGATCCTGCCCTGTTCCCACAGCACTCCCACCTGGTAGAGAGAGCGGCGCACCAGGTCACTGTAGAGGGACCGGAGGTTGTCCGTCGACTCGAGCCATTGTTCGAAAATCTCCCGGCACCGGCGATGATCTCCCTTTAAGAGTGCATCGAGGTACAATGGATAGGATTGTTCTGGATTAAAAACTGAGCTTGAGCTCGGATTCATGATGTTTGCCACGCAATGCTGATTGGTCCAGAGACAGCTTCAACCCGTGCAGGGATTCGTAGGAGTCCTCGCAGGAGTCCCATCGAGCTCGGTTCGATCCCACATTGGGGCACTTTGGCCCCAAGTGCGCGGATCCTATCGGAAAGCTCCCCCTCTGCCAAGCAAAGGAGTTGTCAGGCTTCCGGCCCGCGCGTCCGCGGTGGCGAATTGCGGCCTGGGTGGTGGTTCCGAGAGTGAGTTCTCTGGAAACCCGGAAGGAGTTTTGTTCCGCAGGGATAAGGTGGTTTTACCTCCGCGGTTCGATGCACCGCGCGGACCGCGGGTGCCGATTTACACCATTTCCCGCCAGTCCGGTAAACCTTTGCGCATGGCGCGGGTTGCCGCTTCTGGATCGAAAGAATCCGGCTCGAAGGTTCCGTTCCATTCGAGGCAGTCGTCATAAGCTTCGTGATTGGGATCCGCAACCGCCTCGAGGTATTCTTCAAAGCCGTAGGCACCGCCGACATTCTCCGGAGGGCAGGCGCGTTCGCCTTCGAGGCAGACTGGGTAATGGGCTGGATCCGTCAGCTTTGGACTGCCTTCGTAGATTACTTCATGCTCCCAGCAGTCTCCAAAATCGTATTCGTATTCGAACTGTGACCGTTTGCCGTCCCTTGGGACCACTTCGTGAATCAGAGTTCTGTTTGAATCAATCGTTTCCGAGTCATCCAAGGTATCCTCCAGCAGTTCGAGATCGCCGTGGCAATTGCCGTCGATATGGAACATGTACAGGTGCGAGTTCGTCCATCCCATGGCTGTTTGGATGAGTTCGTGAAACCGATCCAGGGTTTCGTCGAGAACCTGGATCCGCCGCCAGATCGGCGGTTGCACTTCCTTGAGAGTGATTTTGAACTGGAAAACCCGATTGACGGGTTTCGCCCGTTTGAGGCGAATTCTTTTGGGGGGGATGTGCGGGATCAGTCCCAGTTCGAGGGCGCGGAGCTGTACGGAGCGTGGCGCGCGGCGGAGATCGATCCGCTCTCCATCGATCTGTTTGATCCACATTTGATCCGTGTGGGCGCGTTTGGCTGCGGTCGCTGGTTTCTTGATCGGTGTCTTTTTCAATCCGCCCTTGGTCGATCGCTTGGAGGCGGGCAGGGCGGTTATCAGTCCGTGGCGTTGCCGGGCGCCGCGGTAGGCTGTGTTGAGTTTGGATTTGGCACCGGGGGCGAACTTGACGTTTTGGCGTCCGAGCAGTCCATCGTAGATGATTCTGCCCCGGAATGGAAGCAGCACGGTTTCGACCAGTCCGGGGAGCTTCTGCTGCATGACGTCTTCGAACGTCCGTGTGAGGGCCACGACGCCGTAAGCAATCGGTGGCGCTTCCTTGGTAAGAAAGATCGTATGTTTTTTCGTGGTTCGGAACACGATGAATTTGCCGGGCACCGCATGGCTCCATTGGGCGACGATGGCTCGTTCCTCCAGTGAAAGGCCGTCGGGATTCGCAGTGACAAAGTCTTTGATGATCCCGGGTTGTTCCAGCAGTGCCACGACAAGTTTTCTGCGGTCGCCTGCGGACAGAGCCTGGAAGAGGTCGGCAATGGGCCATGGGGGCAGAACCTTGAGTTGATCGTTGGCATACTTCATCAGGCAGCTCTGAAGCTTGAGGAACAGGTTGGCTTCTTCGGTTGATAGCAGCATGGTTTCAGTTGTGTTTCGATTTCTATCCAACGGCGCTCAAGGGATCCTGCGAAGCATGGCTTATCAAAAAACCCGACGTCAAAGACCAATCTTACGCACTGGCGGGTTCGGATTCTAGCAGAGAGTGATGTTAATCTCCGGGCAGGGGCTGTTCCTCGTCCTTTTTTTCACCATCCTTCCAGGATTCGCTCGTTTTGGTTTCTCCGTGATCCATCTCGACGCGGGACATGAGGAATCCGCTGGGAAACCAGGATTTGGCAACGCCGTGCGGCTTGCCCTGGTCGAAAAAGATCCGCTTGGCGATCTGGCCGTTTGTATGCCACTGGCGGTATTCGCCGTGGAACTGACCGTCAACGATCTGTCCGGCGGACTGACGGACCCCGTTTGTTTCCCACCGCGTTCGAACTCCGTCCGAGACACCTGCCTTAAAGAACTCCTCGA
Source organism: Verrucomicrobiota bacterium (assembly GCA_021733945.1). GTDB lineage: Bacteria > Verrucomicrobiota > Verrucomicrobiia > Limisphaerales > SIBE01 > JAIPJX01. The sequence goes on from JAIPJX010000106.1 coordinate 9,442, forward strand.
CCTGTCGCAGGCCGTTGGGGAAAAAGCCCTCGGAACGGCCGTTGAGCTGGCCGTCCCTGACCTCCGATCGTGATTTGAGAGCTCCTTCCGAGTAATGTTCGGTCATGATCCCGGTGAAGAGGTTCGTGCTTTCGATCCGGTAAAGGCGATTGTCCCGATTGGTCAAACCGGCCCGGTCGATTTCCGGGAGTGGGGGCGGTGGAGCGGATGGTCGGGACGCCTGGAACCGGATGAATGCGCCGACGCCTGCCAGAAGCAGCAGGACGATGGCAGCGGCGGAAATTTTTTTCAGATTGTTCATTGGTCGCCAATTGGATGGGAGTTTATGGGGGAAGTCGCAATTTGATCGAGTACAATTCGCCCGATGATTGATCGGTGATCCGTGAGGTCTGGAAAAAAGAGCTTTATTTTCGGGGGATACTTTGGTTCTCTCCGATGGGTTTTGTCTCCAGTTTCTCCTCCCAGTTCTCGAGAGATTGAGGTCGGTTCCCGAGCGTTGAAAGGTCCGAGTCTTGATTGAATCACGCTTGCAGCTGCACTGCAGCCTCACATAATGAAACGCATTCTATATACCCTCAACCGCCTAGGGATCCGAGGACCCTTGTCGATTTTTCTGTTTCTGGCCTCCCTGACAGGTCTTACCCATGCCCAGGTGCCTGGTTTGTTGAGTTATCAGGGGCGCGTTTTTTCGGGGGCGGCCGCGTTTGAAGGGAATGGGCAGTTCAAGTTCGCACTTCTGAACGCGGATGGTTCGGTGGTCTACTGGCTCAATCATCCCGATGGCAACGGGGACGGACAACCGGACAATGCCGTCACTGTGGGTGTGACCCGTGGGCTCTACTCGGTCCTGCTCGGAGATTCAAGCTTGCCGAACATGGCTGGGATTGCTCCCTCTGTTTTTTCCAACAGCTCCGTCCATCTGCGGGTCTGGTTCAACGATGGCACGAGCGGTTTTCAGCAACTGACACCGGATCAGCGGTTGGCGGCGGTTGGGTACGCGCTGATGGCGGCGGGGGTGGCCGATGGAGTGATCACGGAGCAGAAACTTTCCAGTTCGCTGTCCGGGACGATTACCGGGTTGAATCAACAGATTCAGGCTCTAAGCGCCAGGTTGGATGGACTCCTTGCATCCGGATTGACGGTGGCCTCCTCCTCGGGGGCGGACAGCAGCCTCCTGGCGCAGGGGTTTGACCTCTTCTCCACAGTGCCGGCGCCAGCTTGGGCGAACGGGAACACGGCTGGTGCCGCGAGTGCCCGATACGGGCACACGGCGGTCTGGACAGGGAGTCAGATGGTTGTTTGGGGCGGCAGCCTCGCTCCCGGAGTTTATTCGAGTTCAGGATCGATTTATACACCGCTGAGCGATGTTTGGACTCCGGTTTCACCTGTCGCCGTTCCGAGTGCCCGCACCGGACATTCGGCGATCTGGACCGGTCAAAAGATGCTTGTGTGGGGCGGGTTTTCGGCAAACGGTTACTTAAATTCGGGGGGGGCGTTTACGCCGGGATCCCAGCAGTGGAGCCCGATTTCGACTGCCGGTCCGCTGACGGGGCGGAGCGGGCAGGTCGCGGTGTGGACCGGAAGCCGCATGTTTGTCTGGGGTGGCAGGAACTCAACCGGTCTGCTGGGCGACGGTGCCCTGTACGATCCGGCAACCGATCAATGGTCTGCGGTGTCATTGGCAAACCCGCCTGCGGCACGTTCGGACGCCGTCGCACTTTGGGCCGGGGATCGTGTGCTGATCTGGGGAGGCCAGGGTCCGTCCGGTGCGGTCGCCAGCGGGATGCAGCTGGTATTTGACAACAGCGGAAATCCGGTCGAATGGCGTGCGATTTCGGCCAGTGCAGCTCCTTCAGCCCGACAGGGGCACCGGGCGGTCTGGACCGGGACCCGGATGATCATCTGGGGTGGGGAGAACGCGGGTGCTTTTCTGGGAGATGGAGCGATGTACGATCCGGTCGCCAATGTCTGGACGGGGTTGACCGGGGCGGGAGCGCCGTCCGCGCGGACAGCGGCGAGTGGGGTGTGGACGGGGCGTGAATTCGTTGTTTTTGGGGGGCAAACGGCCGCCGGAACCGTGTCTGACGGCGGGGCATACGACCCGGAAGCTGCTCGTTGGCGGGAACTGAGTGCGCAGGGTGCGCCGGTGAGCCGATCCGATGCCACGATGATTTGGAGCGGGACGCAACTTCTGGTGTTCGGAGGGCAATCGGGCAGTCAGGCATTCGCAGCGCTCCAGAGGCTCGATCCTAAACCAACCTGGTACTTTTACCGCAAACAGTGATGCCGGCTGTAATTCAGGAGGGTCTTTCCTCCGGAGCGTCAGGGCGGCTGTTCTTTCGCAGGCGGGATTTGCCTTGGGGGCGACGGTTCCAGACAGGGAATCGATTGAAACAGTATCGGAGTGGCGGCCAATGACCCGCTCATAACGCAAATGGACCGCAATATGATTCAGGGAACCGGGATTCCATCCAATCAATCTTCAAGTTGCTGGAAACTGCAGCGATCTCCGAAGATGATGTTTCGCCCTCTCAACTCTCTGGATTGTGGAACACAGCGTTTGCAGCTGGGAATTCTTTTAGGCAGGGGGTGGGTTCGCCTGTTGCTTGCGGTGTTGGTGTTCGTGGGAGGCTCCGTGGGGCGCGCGGATTCTTCGAGCGCAAATTTTCGGATTCTGCAAGACACCGTCGATGCCGGGGGCGGGCGATCCGGTTCCGCAGGGTACACGATTGACAGTTCGATGGGAGGCATTACGGGATTTACCCAGGGGGCCGGCGGCTTCCTTCGGTTTGAAAGCGGCTATGCCGGTCAGTTGCTCGAGGAGGATGCCCAGCCACCCGCTTCGGAGCCGACCCTGAGTTTTATTCCGGATCAAACCACTCCCGAAGACACCCCGAGGACCGTTTCGTTCACGGTTGGTGATGCGGAAACCGCACCGTTCAACCTTCGGGTGAGCGCACTCTCCTCGAATCCGAACCTCGTGCCGAGCTCGGCAATGGCACTGGCGGGAACGGGCCTGGCACGGACGCTGACGATCACTCCGGTGGCCAATCAGTCTGGGACAACGACGCTCACCGTAACCGTGATCGATGAAAGCAACCGTTCTGTCATTCGCACGTTTGTGTTCAGGGTCACACCCGTGAACGACTTGCCGATGGCGCAGGGACAGTCGGTCACGACCCGGGAGAATCAGAGTGTCTCCCTGCGGTTGCAGGCGTCCGATCTGGAGAATGACACGTTGACCTACCGAGTGCTCTCGGCTCCAACCCGGGGCAGCCTGAGCGGCACGGCACCGGATCTGACCTATGTTCCGAATCCCAACGCGAATGGGTTCGACAGTTTCAGCTTCGTGGCGAACGACGGCACGGGTGATTCGCCGCCCGCAACGATCTCGTTTTCGGTTCAGGCGGTCAATCAGGCGCCGACCCTGAATCCGGTCGGGGAGCAGATGGTTCCCGAGGATGGCGGTGATTTGGTGTTGTCCCTGGGTGGGATCAGCACCGGAGCCGCCAACGAATTTCAGAATCTCTCCCTGAGTGTTCAGTCCAGCAACACGGGCGTGATGATCGTGGGTGCGATTGGTTACACCAGTCCGAACGCAACGGCGGTTGTGAGATTGTCTCCGGTTGCGAATGCGAGCGGCGCGACGACGATTACGGTGACCGTGAGCGATGACGGGGGAACCGCCTTGGGCGGGAACGATCGATTCAGCATCAGTTTCCTTGTCGAGGTCACTCCGGTGAATGACCCGCCCGTGGTCGGAGCGGTGACTTCGCAGTCCATGGACGAGGACACGGCCCTGTCGATTCCGTTCACCATCGGCGATGTGGAAACAGACGCTTCGGCTTTATCGGTCAGCGGGCAGTCCTCCAATCCTGGATTGCTGCCCCATGGAAGCCTCGCATTTTCGGGAAGTGGTGCGAATCGGACGGTCACCGTGACCCCTGCCAGGAACCAGAACGGTTCGACAACGGTCACCCTGATTGTGACGGACGGACAAGGGGGGCAGGCGAGTCGGAGCTTTGATCTCACCGTGGCACCGGTAAACGATCCGCCCGTGGCCAATGGGCGGAATGTGGTGGTGGATCAGAATGCATCCAAAACACTGACTCTGACCGGAAGCGACGTCGAGAACAGTCCTCTGACCTTTCAAATTACGGGGCAACCCACTCGGGGAGTATTGACCGGGCTTCCCCCGCAGGTGACCTATACGCCGAATTTGGGATCGACGGGGGAGGATCGTTTTACGTTCCGGGTGAACGACGGAAGCGTCGATTCCATCGATGCAACGGTTTCGATTTCCATCAACGCGGTATCCGCAGCGGTGGGCATTGATCCAATTCCGGATCTCGCCACACTGGAAGACGCGCCTGTGAGCGTCGGCGTGAGGATCTCCGCTGCAACCGGCGGGAGCTTCACCCTGCAAAGTCTCTCCTCGGATCCTGCCCTGATAGCGGTGGCGAACATTGTTCAGAGCGGAACCGGACTGGATCGTACTCTGGTGATCACGCCCTCATCAAATGCCTTCGGGCAGAGCACCCTGACGGTGGTGGTGTCGGACGAAGCGGGCAATTCCGCCAGTCGCAGCTTTATTGTGTCCGTTGGACCGGTCGATGATGGTCCCGTGGCCCACGCCCAGTCCGTAACGGTGCTTGAGGATCATTCCGTGCCGATCCGACTGACGGGAGCGGATGTCGAAAACGATGCGTTGACCTTTCAGGTCGTCGTGCCGCCCGCCAGAGGGAAGCTGAGCGGTACCGCACCGAACCTGACCTACACTCCGGAACCGGATGCGAATGGAGCCGATGCCTTCTCGTTCCTGGTCAGCGACGGAATCCTCAGTTCGAGTCCGGTGAATGTGGACCTGACCGTCATTGCGGTGAATGACCCGCCCCGGTTGGACGAGTTAGTCAACCGGACCGTGCTGGAAGACTCGGGAGAGTTGCTGATCGATCTTCGAGGTTTGCTGGCTGGGCCCCCGAACGAGGTGCAGGTCCTGGCGGTCCGTGCTGCCGTCGACAACGCTGCGTTGCTGGGGAGTCCTGTGGTGTCCTATTCGAGTCCGGCGCAAACGGGTGCTCTGCGAATGACTCTGGCGGCCAATGCGCATGGGGAAGCGACCATCACCGTAACCGTTCACGACGATGGTGGGCTTGCCGATGGAGGTCTGGACACCGTGACCCGCAGTTTTAAGGTGAGTGTGGCATCGGTCAATGACCGGCCCACGCTCAGTCCGATTGCGAACGTATCCATTGCTGAAGACAGCGGATCGGGGACAATCGCCTTCGGCGTTGGTGACGTGGAAACCAGTGCGGCGGTTCTTCAGCTACGGAGCGAGTCCTCCAATCCCACGCTCATCGACCCGACGGGCATCGTGTTCGGAGGGAGCGGCGCGGATCGAACGCTGGCGTTGACTCCGTATGCGAACCGGTTCGGCACGGCAACCATCACGGTGATTGTCCGGGATGCGGACGGTGGGGAATCGAGTCGGAGCTTCTCGTTGAATGTCACGCCGGTCAATGATCCGCCCGGAATCGGTGTCATCGGCGATCAATCGTTCAACGAGGACACGTCCCATTCGGTTGTGTTCCGGGTTGAGGATTTGGAGACGGCTGCAGCGAATCTCATCGTAAGTGCGGTCTCGTCCAACCCCGAGCTTTTGCCTCCTGCCAATATGTCCTTTGGGGGCGGTGGTGTGGACCGCACGCTGAGCATGATTCCAGCGTTGAACCGGTCCGGTGCCGGTACCATCACGATCACGGTCCAGGATGATCAGGGGGGGCAGACAAGTCGGAGTTTTTCATTCCTCGTGAATCCGGTCAACGATGCGCCCGTGGCTTTGGCACAGACCGTGGTGACCGATCGGAATCAGCCGAAGACCTTTTTGTTGAAGGGGGCCGATGTGGAGAACAGCCCGCTCACCTTCCGGTTGATCACTCCACCTCTTCTGGGGCGGTTGAGCGGCACCCCGCCGAACATCACCTACACGCCCAACTCAAACGCAACGGGAAACGATCGCTTTTCCTTCGTGGTCAATGACGGGCTTGCGGATTCGACGGAGGCAGCGGTGAGTCTGAGCATCAACGCGGTATCCGACATTCTGAGCATTGACCCGGTCGCCGATCACACCACTCAGGAGGACACGCCAACGCTCGTGCCGTTTCATCTCAATATAACCGGTACGGTCGTTGGTGAACTGACGGTTGCCGCGGTGTCTGACAATGTCCAACTGCTGCCTCCCGGCAGTGTGGTATTGGGCGGGAGTGGAACCGAGCGAACGGTTTTGCTGACTCCTTCGGCGAATCGGTTCGGGAGTTCGGTGGTCACGTTGACGGTTGCCGACGCGGGTGGAAACAGCAGCAGCCGGAGTTTTGTCTTCGTGGTGAATCCTGTGAATGATCATCCGGCGGCTGTTTCAATGGAACTTGCCGCCCTGGAGGATCATGCGCTGGCACTTCTGCTGCGCGGAACGGATCCTGAAAACGATCCGCTGACGTATCGGGTGGTGGCGAGTCCGGGGAAAGGAGTTTTGAACGGTCATCCTCCCAGCCTGACCTATATTGCGAATCCCAATGCCACCGGTACAGACACCTTTGCATTTGTGGCGAACGACGGCACCACGGACTCGCCGGTGGCCAGCGTGGTCATCGAGATCTCACCGATTAACGATGCCCCCACCCTGAATCCAATCGTGGATCGTCGGGTCAACGAGGATTCCGGAGTCCTGATCGTGAATCTCGCGGGCATCGGCTCCGGTGCACACAACGAAACACAGGCGATTTCCGTGAGTGCACTGAGCACTGTTCCGGAGGTGATCGCCGTGGGCGCGGTGGAGTACCTGACCCCGGCAACCAGCGGTGTTCTGAAGCTGATCCCTGTTGCCAATGCCACCGGCGAAGCAACGATTACGCTCAGGGTCCGTGATGACGGCGGAACCGCGCAGGGTGGGATCAACGAAACGATCCAGACTTTCCGGGTGGTTTTGGATCCGGTCAACGATTTGCCGACGCTCGGTGTGATTCCGGATCAGGCCATCGACGAAGACACGGTTTCTTCCGTGATTGGATTCACCGTTGGGGATGTGGAGACTGCCCCGGAGCAGTTGGTGCTTGGTGCCGAGAGTTCGAACCCCGCATTGATCGAGGTTTCCGGAATCGTCGTTGGTGGTTCGGGGCTCAACCGGAGTCTGGTATTAACACCGGTTCGGGATCGTTCCGGCACCGCCACAATCTCCGTCCATGCGAGAGATGCCGATGGCGGGATCGCGGAACGGCGTTTCCAGTTGACCGTCAGACCGGTCAACGACCTGCCCACCGTGTCGGGCATCGGAAATCAGGTCGCCTTGGAGGACAGTTCGCTGAGTGTTTCGTTCGATGTCGGCGATGTGGAGACAGCCGTCGGGAATCTCGCCGTGAGCGCGACATCGTCGAACCAGACACTTGTCCGAAACTCGGGACTTCACCTGAGTGCCAATGGCGCCAATCGTACGTTGAGTGTGAGGCCGGAGCCCAATCAGAATGGCACGACAACCCTCACGGTGAGGGTTGTGGATGGAGCGGGTGCGTTCGTGACCGCGAGCTTTGAAGTGAGTGTCACGGCGGTCAACGACGCCCCCGCTGCGCTGGCCCGGAGTATCGTGACCAGTCAGAACCGGGCAACCGAAGTTCTGTTGGGGGCGATTGATGTTGAGAACGATCCTTTGGCGTTTGTTTTGCTGACACAGCCCGTCAAAGGGGTTTTGAGCGGTGTGCCACCCAGTTTGATCTATACTCCGAACGCCAACTCGATTGGGAATGATAGTTTCACGTTTCGGGCCAACGACGGGGTTCTTGATTCTGCAGTCGCCACCGTGGCGATTACGATCAATGCGGTTTCCGAATTGATTGTTCTAAGCGCGATCACCGATCAGACAGTTGCGGAGGATGGTGTGGCGCAGGTGGTGTTCTCGATCACGAACAACGGCGCAACCGGAAACCTGAGCGTTCGAGGCGATACCTCACGGCCGGAGTTGGTGCCTGCATCGAACATCGTTGCCTCAGGAAGTGGCCTGGACCAGAACGTCTCGGTGACCCCGGTTCCGAACGGGTTCGGAGAGGCGATCATCACATTGACGGTGTCCGACGAGGCTGGGCACAGCACCAGTGTGGCGTTTCGTTTGACGGTGAGCCCGGTGAACGATCTTCCGGTGGCAGTGGGTCGGTCGGAGTCAGGGTTTGAAGACACCCCCATCAGCCTTCATCTGGAGGGGAACGATGCTGAAGGCGATCCGTTGAGTTACAGGGTGGTGTCTGATCCGGTTCACGGCGTGCTGAGCGGTTCGGCCCCCAATCTGATCTACACGCCAACGGCGGATTTCAACGGAACGGACAGCTTTGGATTTGTCGTGAATGACGGGACCGGCGATTCGGCGGTGGCTGCGGTGAACCTGACGTTGGTTTCCGTGAATGATCCGCCCACACTGGACTTTTTGTCTGATCGTGTGGTCTCCGAAGGTGGTGGCACGTTGGAAATCGGCCTTGCGGGTATTGGATCCGGAGCGGTCAACGAGGTCCAGGATCTCACGCTGAGTGCGGTCTCCGATAATCCAGCAGTGCTCCAGGTGGTGGGGATTGATCGTTCCCTAGGAACGGCGACGCTGCGGGTTCTTCCGGTTGCCAATGCGCACGGTGAGGCGATCGTGACGGTTCGCGTGGATGATGCCGGAGGTCGAACCAATGGCGGGATCGACTCGGTGAGTCGAAGTTTTAGGGTGACGGTTTTATCGGTGAACGATCGTCCGACCCTGAGTGCCATTTCTCCGGTGATTCTCAATGAAGACAGCGCAAGCGGCGCAATCGGGTTTACGGTGGGAGATGTGGAATCGGATGCGGCAGCGTTGACACTGCGGGTCGAGTCCTCGGATTCATCGCTGATCGATGCGGGTCGGATCGTGTTGACCGGCAGTGGTGCCAACCGTACGGTGACCCTGACACCGTATGCGAATCGCAACGGAACGGCTACGCTGACGCTTTATGTTCGGGATGGTGAGGGCGGGGAGACAAGCCGGAGTTTTGGGCTGACTGTCCATCCCGTGAATGACAACCCGACCGTTGGTTTGATTGGTGGGCAGTCCACCAATGAGGACATTGCGTTGACCGTGCCTTTCACGGCTGAGGACCTTGAAACGGGTTGGTCGGATCTCATCCTCAGCGGGGCTTCGTCGAATCCGGTTCTCGTTCCGGTGTCCGGGATGGTCTTCGGGGGGAGCGGGGTGAACCGAACCCTGAGAATCACACCCGCGGGAAATGAGTCAGGCAGCGCGACGATCACCATCACAGTGGACGACGGGGAAGGGGGGCGTGGAACCCGGAGTTTTAACTTCGTGGTCAACCCTGTCAACGATCCGCCCGTGGCCCTGAAGCAAAGCGTGGTCGCCGATCAGAACCAACCGCGGGGCATTGTTTTGACGGGGAGCGACGTGGAGCGGGGGGCTCTCACCTTTCGTGTGATCGCACAACCCGTCAAGGGGGTGATCAGCGGGGCCGCCCCGAACCTGATCTACACTCCCAATGGGAATGCTACCGGGTTAGACAGTTTTTCCTTTGTCGCAAATGACGGGCAGCTTGACTCGCTGCCGGCAGTCGTAAATCTCAACATCGATTTTGTGTCGAGCGTGTTGAGCATCGGTCCGGTTGCCGATGTTGCGGTGTTGGAAGACACCGGAGCTCAAGTTTCCCTAGTGATCGGGGTAACCGGCACGTTGATCGGGGATCTGAGCGTGACCGTCGTTTCGGGGAATCTTCTTCTGCTTCCTGCGGACGGCATGATTTTGTCCGGCACCGGGCTGGATCGGAGTCTCTCGATCACGCCAGCCCCAAATCAGGCTGGCGAGAGTGTGATCACGGTGAGGGTCGTCGACGGGGGCGGGAACAGCAGCAGTCGGAGTTTTGTGTTCAGAGTGGCGCCAGTCAACGATCTGCCGGTTGCTGTTGCGGCCAGTGTGAGTCTTTTGGAGGATGTACCCGGCACTGTGTTGTTGAAGGGTAGTGATGTCGAAAAAGATCCGTTGACCTACCGGATCGTCGTTCCCCCAGGCAGGGGCAGATTCACCGGGACCCCACCCAGCTTGGTCTATGTTCCCAACCCCGACGTCAACGGGAGCGATAGTTTCAGTTTCGTGGTGAACGATGGCAAGGGAGATTCATCGCCCGCTGTGATCGCCCTGACCGTGGGTGCTGTGAACGATCCGCCGACTCTGGCAGGGATTCCGGGTCAAACGATCCAGGAGGACACCTTTGAGCTGCACGTTCCGTTGAAGGGAGTGAGCGCAGGGCCGGCTGACGAGATTCAGCGAATCACGGTGAGCGTTTCTTCGGATCATCCGGAGATCATCGGAACGCCGGTTGTTGAATACACGAGTCCCGGAAGCAGTGGCACCGTGAAAATCAAGCCCGTAGCCAATGCGGTCGGGCAGGCAACGGTGACCGTTCGCGTGACGGAGGACGGAGGCACTGCGAACGAGGGGGACGACACGGTGAGTCGGAGTTTTCTGGTGACGATCAACGGTGTGAACGATGCTCCGACGCTAGCCCCCATTGGCGATCAAACGATCGACGAGGACGGGGTCCTTACGGGCATCGTGCTTCTGGTGGGGGATGTGGAGACCCCGGCCGA
>JAIPJX010000107.1 GCA_021733945.1 Verrucomicrobiota bacterium
CCGCGAAACTCCAGAAACGACTCTCCTTCCCCCTGCCCACGCTGGGGGACTGGCTCCGGCAACATCCCGATGAACCCTTTTAACCCGCACCCTGAAGCCTCCCTGTGACGCCTCCAACGGGCAACCTGCACATCCCTCCGGCCAAACTCGACGGACCACCCGTCTACCGCGGCCGACTGGCCCCATCCCCCACGGGACTGCTGCACCTGGGTCACGCACGAACCTTCCAAACCGCCCACCAACGCGCGCGCGAACGAAACGGAACCCTCGTCATGCGAATCGAGGATCTGGACCGCAGCCGGTGCCGACCTGAGTTCACACAAGCCCTGCTTGAGGACCTTCACTGGATCGGACTCGAATGGCAGGAGGGCGGCACCCATGGAGGCCCCTACGGTCCCTACTCGCAGAGCGAACGCCTCCCCCTCTACCGGGACGCCTTTGAACAGCTCCGACGCGGTGGCCACCTCTTCGCCTGCACCTGCTCACGCAGGGAAATTCAGCAATCGGCTCTGGCCCCACACCCCGGGGACGACGAACCCATCTACCCGGGCACGTGCCGCCTCCAGCCAACGATCCCGGGGGAAACCCCGCGCTCGGATCGAACGGAACCTCGCGCCAACTGGAGGTTCCGCGTTCCCCAGGGAACAACCATCGAGTTCATCGACGGGTTGTGCGGCCCTCAACGGTTTGTGGCAGGTCGCGATTTCGGCGACTTTGTGGTCTGGCGAAACGACGACACCCCGTCGTACCAGCTCGCGGTCACCGTGGATGACGCGGCGATGCACATCACGGAGGTCGTGCGCGGCGAGGACCTGTTGAGATCCACCGCCCGGCAACTCCTGCTCTATCACGCCCTCGGTTTTCAGCCGCCCGCTTTCGCCCACTGCCCGCTGGTCACAGACGCGTTCGGGATCCGGCTCGCCAAGCGACACCAGAGCCTGAGCCTGCGGGCCCTGCGGGAATCCGGAAAAACGCCGCAGGACCTGCTGGGATAATCCAGCGAACTTCGTCGAATCACCGCTTCTGCAGCCCCGTTTCCAGAGCCTCGTCAATCCGCGCAATCAAATCGGCAAGATGCGCGCTTGAAATCGGATCCGGCTTTCCAGCCTGTCCCTCCGCCGCCAGGTTTCGAATCTTGCGCAGTTCCAACCGCGCCAGTGCGGGCAGATCGGAGTCCGCCACCGGTTTCTCCAGGCTCCCGGCCAGAAGGTCGACATAGGAACGCTGCAGGTTCCTCCGGTAGAGATCGATTTCCGGGGATTCCAATTTGAGCTCCTCGAACAACCCGTCACGGAGGTTCTCCAACAGCTCGGCAGGCGCATACGCCCCGCTCTTTTCCGATTCCACCAACTCGGACATCCGGTTGATCCGCCCCGGGTTCACCAGCCCGGTCAACACCCGGGTCTGGGCGCTCAACACCCGGTCCGCCACTCCCGCCTGGGAAATCCGCCGCACAATGTCTGCCTTCACGAACGGCTCCGGCGTCTTCAACGCCTGCTCGACCAGAAACTCAACCGCCCTTCTCTGATAATCCGCAGACAACGGAAAATAGCGCGCATCCGCATCTCCAAAATACAAATTCACCTCCTTGACTCCGCCAACCACGTTGACCACGTGACCGACCTCCCGGCTCCACTGCGCCAATGTCTGGGAATACATGTTCGAAAGAAGATCGTAATCCTCCCCGGCTTTGCTCGTGGCTTCCACCAGATATCCCGCCACCCGTTCGAGATTCTTCAGCCCCAGACGCGTCGCCTCAACCGTGTCCGATCCCAAATCCTCCGTCTGCTGTGTCGCATCAAGCATGGGATTCGGACCTCCATACCGGTAGATCGGACTGTCAATCTGCTTGTGCGCAATCTTCTCAAGCGCCTCCTTCTCGTCCACACCCGCGGCAAACTGCCGATACCCCCAGTCGACCGCAAAAAAATCGTACAACCCCACGCCCGGCAACAGCGCCGCCCCGTCACCCGGCTGCGCCACGTAGTTGAACCGGGCGTAATCCATGATCGACGGAGATGTCCCGTTCTTCCGGGTCCATTCCGGATCCCTCAGTTGCTCGACCGAATAGCTCGAGGAGGCTTTCATGTTGTGCGGGAATCCCAGCGAATGCCCCACTTCATGAGCCACCACAAACCGGATCAGTTCCCCCATCAGATCATCCGGCATCGGCAATTTCCGCGCCCGCTCGTCGTTCGGAGATGCCTGGACAAAATACCAGTCACGAACCAGCTTCTGGACATTGTGATACATCCGGACATCCGCCTCCAGGATCTCACCCGTGCGCGGATCACTCACATGCGGACCGAAGGCATTTTCGATGCTCGAGGGCAGCCAGCGAATGGACGAGATCCGCGCGTCTTCCGGATCCCAATCCGGTTCCTGATGCGGGTCTGGCGCGTAGCGTCCCTGGATGGCATTCTTGAACCCGGCAGCCTCGAAGGCGCCCTGCCAATCTTCGATCCCCTGCTTCACATACGACTGCCATTTTCTGGGAACTTCACGACCCACGTAGAAAACGATGGGTTTGACCGGCTCAGAGACCTCCGCCCCGGGATCCTTTTTCTCCAATCGCCAGCGCGTGATGAACCGGACATCCTCGGCTTCGTGTCTCGAGTCATCGGCAAAGTCCGTGAATCCAACACTGAAGAAACCCACCCGGGAATCGTGCCGCCTTGGCTGCATGGGTTTGGACGGCAGCTTGACCATGCTGTGATGGAGCACCGCGGTCACGCCGCTGGAGCGACTGGGTGATTCCTCCGATTTCCCGGGAGCATAGCTGGCCAGCACCCGCACTTCGATGTTCTCCTGAAACGCCTTGACCTCCTGCAGAAACGTTCTGCCGCTGTCCATCGCCCCTGCACCCAATCCACGGCTGGCGCTCATCTCCGGCACGTCCTTGGTGAATAGACCCGTCACTTCAATCACCGGGGCCTTGTCCTTGCCATACGCCACCACCTCAAACACCCGAAGGATCGGGGCCAGATTGGAAGCCTTGACCGCTTCAGCAATGGGATCTTCGGTATCGGCCCGAATCCCGTAACGCACCTGGCGCAGGAATACACGATCCTCGCGCTGCTCCCAACGCACCACCAGATCGGCCACCGGCATGCCTGAATAGGAACTCCCTGCGGTCGTTTCCGAAATCTGGGTCACCCACAGCATCTCGGTTCCAAACGTCGCAGCGGGTATTTCATAATAAAGTTTATCCTCGACCCGGTGCGTGATGAACATCCCGGCCCGCGTCACCGCTTCCGATGGGATCACGTCGTCATACTTCTTGATCTTGCTCTTCTTCTCAGCCCCACCCTCCGCAGGCTTTTCCGCATCAGCCCCCGATGTTGGCACCGGGAAAAACTGCGAGAAGAGGATCACCAGATATACCGGGAGAACGCGTTGAATGAATCGTGTTTTCACGCCACACATCCTATGCTCTTTGCGGTCGCACGCAAGTTTGTAGGCATTCGGCACGGATCGCCTGCCCCAACTTTGATCTTGCCAAGGCCGCCCTCCCAAAAGATCAATCCCACGACATCCATGAACTTCTCCACCCAACTCCTCATCACCCTCCTTCTGATTCCAATCCTGGCACCCTGGACCCTCTCCGCCCCGGCCTCAATCCAGGAACCCAGGAACCACTACACCATCATTGTCACCGGCGGTGAGATTTTGGCCGGAGCGTATGCCGATGCCCACACTCATTTCCTGACACGCACGCTCAGCCCCCTGGGACTCCAGTGCACGGCTTCCCTGGCGGTGGATGACAACCCGGATGCCATCCGGAATGCCCTTCAATTCGCGGTCGCCACATCCCGAATCGTGATTGTGACCGGAGGCCTGGGCCCCACGCCGAATGACATCACCCGCGAGACACTCTCCGAATTCACCCAAATCCCCCTGCGCGAGCATCCGGCTGCGCTGGCCGCACTCGAGAAACGATTCGGCCTGCCTCGCGATCAACTACGCACCAACCTCAGGCGTCAAACCCTGGTCCCCATCCGGGGACACCATCTGAACAACAGCTCAGGAACAGCCGTTGGTCTTGTCTTTGACACACCGGAAACCTGCATCATCGCACTTCCCGGACCGCCAAGGGAGCTCCAGCCGATGGTTCGCGACGAATTATTGCCCCTCCTCCACAAAAAATTCGGGGTCCGTTCCCCGGGCAGCTCCATGACTCTCCGGTTCGTGGGCGTTGGACAATCGTCCATCGATCAAACCATCCACGACCACCTGACCCTTCCTCCCGACCTGGTCATCACGTCCCTGTTTCAGGGCAGTCGGGTCGATTTTACATTTTCGTTGCCCACCGACACCGATTCGGATCGGGACCGGCTCAACCAACTCCGGAAGGTCCTGTCCGACCAGCTGGAGGCCTCCCTCTATGCCCAGGATTCCTCCTCTCTGGAACAAGTCACCCTGGCCAAACTCCGGACTCGCGGAACCTCGCTCTCTGTGGTTGAAATCGGGAACCGCGGTCGGCTCACCGCTGCTCTCGCAAACACTCCCGGCGCGGAGGATTTCCTGATTGGATCGTTCTCAACCACAACTATTTCCCAAGCAGCCCGCCTCCTGGGCAGCCCTTCCAAACCCACTCCATCCCCAAACCCGGCCAAATCCCTCGCCCTGTCAGCTGCCCGCCTCACCGGGAGCGATCTCGCATTGGTCGTCGGCCCCGTTGAACCGGGTCCCGATGGATTGGGCGCGATGCAGATCGGATTGGCCTCGCACAACAACCAGTGGGTCGCCTCCCGAATCCCCCTCCGGACGACACCCGAAGTCACGGATCCGGACGCAGTGACCCAGATTCTGGACTGGCTGCGGCGCCAGCCCCAATAGAGGAACCAGCCGCCGATGCCGGCGCGCATCGGCCCACGGGCTCTCAGAATAACCTCTCGAATCCGGCCACACCTCCGAGAGAATGTCTGTCAGGCCAGGCCCCCGCCCGGAATCGACTGATTCGGCGCCATGATCCATTGCTCCCCTGTTTCGAGACACACGAAAAAACATGACCGGATCGCAGATTCCATCACCCGGTGGGACTTGACGGCACGCCGCCTGCTCAAGTCCCTCCCATGGAAAAACCGAATGGCGCGATCGACTCGATGGAATGGTGGCTTGTGGCCCTATCCGTGGCGGGTTTTGTGCTCATCAACCTGCTCTGAGCGGCTCCCGAAGCCGCCCACGAAGACCGGCGACCTGTCACGAAACAGGACACCGCGACCTCGACACCGGGACACCCGACTCCGAGCTGCCCCTTTACGTTGTTCCGACTTCGTTGGCAGCCTCCCCGACTCCTGCTCCATCCTTCCTCCTCAAGAACCGGATTCTCCCGGGGAGCCCCGTATCCCGCTCCATTTTCCTTCCCTTCGAACCCCGCATTTGAGAGATTGCCGACCCGGTGATCCAGCGGAACAGGAAACGAAACGCTCGCGCCGAACCGATGAGAACCACCGTCAACCACGGCAATACGCGCTGCGCAGGCCAGATCCCCCAGACCCCGGGATCGAAGCGGAGCTGAACGTCCCCCCCCCTGTGTCCAAGCGAGGCTGCATCATCTTCAACCCAGCCGCGCGCGGTGAACGCGCGAAGGTTCTGCAATCCCACGTTTCAGGACTCAAGGAGAACTGGGAACTGATGCGGACCACGGGCCCGAATGCCGCCCGGGCTCTGGCGTGCGAAGCCGTCGAAAACGGATACGAAACGATCTTTGCCGCCGGAGGCGACGGTACCGTCAACGAAGTCCTCAACGGGATCGGCGACGCCCCACAAGGCTTCGAGCGTTCCCGACTGGGCGTGCTCCCGTTCGGCACCGTGAACGTGTTCGCACGGGAAATCGGGGTGCCGATGCGCCTGGATCGAGCACTGCGACTGCTCACCGAACACCGGGAAATCACGATCGACCTGCCTTCGATGAAGTTTCAGGGCGAAATGGCCGGAGAACGGTTTTTCATCCAGATGGCCGGAGCCGGTTTGGACGCGCGCGCCGTCGAGCTGGCCGATTGGAACCTCAAGAAACGGATCGGCCAATTCGCCTATGTGGTTTCCGGCTTGAAAGCCCTGTGCGAACCGCGCAGGTCGTTTCAGATCACGATCGAGTCCCAATGCCTCACCGCCCAATTGGTGCTCGTGGGCAACGGACGTTTCTACGGAGGCCGAATCCCGCTCTTCTCAAAGGCAAACCCCCAGGATGGACTCCTGGATGTCTGTGTCTTCCGCAAGATCAACTGGTTCGTGCTCTCTCGCTATGTCCTGGGTTTCCTGCATCCAAAACTCCTGAGCCGCGGCTCCGAATCCTACATTCAGACACGCGGATTCACGCTGGCTTCGGAATCCCGGACTCCGGTCGAACTGGACGGCGAATACGCCGGATGCATCCCGGCCGAATGCTGTGTCCAACCCAAGGCCCTTCGAATCCTGACACCCCTGAATCTTTAAGCCTGTCTGAAAACACTAATCCCCCCGTCCCCACGACGGTAGGGCGAAGCGCACTGCCATTAGTTTAAGCTATTCGGAGGGTAGGGCGAATCCGTCCCGGTGAGCCGACAAGCGGTTGAGCGGCTCAGCGAGGACGCTTCGCCCTACCATTTCAGTTCTTAAACGAATGACAGTGGGGCGAATCCGTCCCGCTGAGCCGCAGCCCCTCCGAAGCCAGACCTCCGAACCCGCTCACCCGCACGGTTCGCGCCACCTTCCCCCGCCCCCAAGCCCACACATTTCATGCGTCGATTCGCCTTTCGGGCGGAAGCGGCGTTTTGGGCCAATGTTTGCAGGAGCGCGGTGATTCGACGGGTGTTTGGAGATTTTCGACAGTGTGTCAGTTTTTCTGAGCCAGCCAGTTGATCCGGCAGTCATTTTAAAGAACTCCAAAAGGCCGACTCGAGCCGGTCATCGAAGAACTGCGCCCCCCGCGCAGCCTGTTTCCACGGTCTTTTTTTACTTTGACAGTCGCCGCGTTTGCAGCTGCCATTGTGGAAACAAATCTTGAGAATCAAAACACATCAACAGGACTACCCATGACCACGCTGACCCAATCCTGGCGCTTGTTCGCAACCGCCATTCTACTGACCCTCTGTGGGACCAACGCCAACGCCGCAAACCCGATCCCGGACAGCCACCGGATTGGCGGCTTCGCCGTCGGACTTCAGGCCTACACGTTCAACCGGTTCACCGTTTTTGAAGCCATCGAAAAGACCGCTGCTGCCGGCGGGAAAGTAATCGAATTCTACCCGGGGCAACCGCTCCGACCCGACCAACGGGATGTGAAATGGGATCACAACGCCCCCTCGAGCGTCGTGCAACAGGTCCAGGATCAGCTGGCGAAACATGGCGTCAGGGCCGTCAACTACGGCGTCGTCGGCATCCCCAAGGACGAAGCCCAGGCCAGGGTGATCTTCGAGTTCGCCAAACGCATGGGCTTGTACGCCGTGACCACCGAGTCCGCGGACGCCATCGATACAATTGAAAAAATGGTCAGGGAATTCGATGTTCGCGTCGCTTTCCACAACCACCCCAGACGTGCGAACAATCCAGGATACAAGATGTGGGACCCGAATTACGTGATCTCCCTCGTCAAGGACCGTGATTCGCGAATCGGTGCCTGCGCGGACACAGGTCACTGGATCACCTCGGAACTGGACCCGATCCAGGCGCTTCGGACCCTCGAAGGACGCATCATCAGCAGTCATTTGAAGGACAGGAATGTCGTGGGTGAAGCAGGACACCACGACGTGCCCTTCGGCACGGGTGTCGGCAAAATCAAGCAGGTGCTCGACGAACTCAGGCGCCAGGGATTTCAGGGCAACATCTCCATTGAATTCGAATACAACTGGGATGCCTCGGTGACAGACGTCGCCCAGTGCATCGGATTCTTCCGCGGCTACGCAGCGCACTAACTTGGCAGTCGGGACGCTCAACCGCGCGGCCCCCGCTCCTTTTTGCCCTTGCTCACGCAACGCTCCGTCCCACAGGACGGAGCGTTTTGCGTTTCCGACCTCCCCAACCCCCAATTCCTCCGTCCGGCACGGCGCGCTCCCCGCGTTTTCCAGGATTTGGAAAACCTGGAAAAATTTGTAACTTACGGCCAGGTCAATGGGTATTAGTATCAGAAATCAAAACAAAGGAATTGAAGTGAGAACCCTCAACCATTTGACGATCCCAAGACTCCTGCTGACCGTTTTTGCCGCAATCACCTGCGCCCAAGCCCAGCCACAACTCCGCAACAACGGCATTGCCGACGGCCCTCCGGGACGTGTCCTGCCCCAGAACGCCCTGCTCCACGCTCAATTCAACAATCCCTATCAGGCGATTGAGAACTTTGAAAAACTGATCCTTTCTGCCGTCCCCGAACGGCTGGTTCCTCCGGACCTGAAGCCACTGATGGATGAGGAGCATCCCCTGCTCACCCTGCTGGGCATGCAAACGGTCCAAGCCCCCCTGACCCAGGAACAGATCAGGGCAATGACCGGCCTTGGCATCGATCGTCCGCTCACCCTGACCTTCTATCTCGGAGAACCCGGCAAATCGTTCATCGTATCGCTTCCAGTCGATGACTTTGATGCATTTTCCGGTTTTCTCGAAAAATCGCTGAAAATCCGATCTTTCGAATCCGTCTCCGTCGGAGGCAAAACGTTTGTGAAAGCCGGACTAAAAACACCCTGGCTGCAGACCATTTACCTCGCCGGCTCCGCCGATCGGGTTTACCTGAGCGGCAGCGAATCGCTCCTCATGCTCCTTTACCCCGGCGCAACCGATCTGCACCTGGCCGACTCGCCCCTGATGCGGAACCTGAAGGATATCACCTCGAAAAACGATCTCTGGCTCACCTTCAATCCAAACCTTCTCAAACCGTTCGCTCCGCAGCTCGAGTTCTTCAAGTACATCCCCCTCAACATGTTGATCTCCAAACGGGCGGAACTCCTGCAGAACATTCCGCCGGACCAAAAGGCGATGATCGACATGCGCCTGCGTTTGCAGCTGGGCGTCAACGGCCTGGAGGAATTCTCCGATTATGTCGAGTGTTTCCTCTCCGCAACTTATGAAGAGTTGTACGATCTGGTTGTGACCGGGATCCGGTCGTTCAACGGCATCTCCCTGGGCCTGAAACTCGACTCCGCATTCCCACGTGCCTCGTTTTACCTCCATTCGGACAGCCTTCAGGCTGACGCTTCGACCCGACCGATTCCACTGGGCGATGTCCGGGATGCGCTGCGCCGGATTCCGGGCACACACCGGCACATCTCCATCACGGGGCAAACTCCCACGATCGGTCCATCACCAAGAATCACCTCCTGGCTTTCACGCCTCAAAGCGGGCATCGAAGCCAAGAAGCTCAACCCGAACTTCGTGATCGCCCTCCAAAAGATCCATCTCGAAACACTCCACGCCCAACCCGTTTCCAGCCGCGTCCCCTGGACTCTGCAAACCAGCACCTCCGTCAACCCGCCACCGCTGATGGGCGATTTCTCATCACTCGAAGCATACGGAAACAGCCTCTCGGACCGCACCGGACAACCCATCACCCGCTTCGTGACCATCACGCCCCGCCAGCAGGACGACGTCCTGGAGCAGAGCTTGCGTCAGAAAATCACCGCGTATGAACAGAATACCAAGCTCGTGAACCAGACACTGTTCCCGAAACACCAACCGATGCAGCTCATCGACAAGGTTTATCGGCTCAAATCGCGCACCCTGGATCGTGGGGTGAAGGAGCAAACATGGGAAACCGCCTTCGTTTCTCGCGGCGGATTGTTCGGGTTCAACCAGCATGAACTCATCAGCCGCAGCGTGTATTACACGCGGAACGTGGGAGATTGGTCCATCTTCCATCAAGCCTCCGGAAGCCCAGGCTGGATCGAACAGCTGCAACCTCTGGCCTCCCCTCAGGCGAACAAGGGACTCGAACGACTTCTGGACCAGGTACCCAATGGCGCCAACAGCCTCTGCGCGCATCGTTTTTTGGCCGGACTTCCGGACGTGATCAACACGGCGGCTGATTTTGAGGCCCTCCTCCACCGCGATGTAAACGGATATCTGACACGGGTGCGGAGCATCAGCAGGGAGACCCCTGACAAGGCCGAATTCACCCGCAAGATTCAGTCAATCCAATTTCCGCCCCTGGTTCAATCCATCAATCGCAATCCCGAAACCGGCGATGTTTACTGCCTCCTACCGGGTGGCATCGTTTACCCAAGGCCGGCGGTGCTTCCGCACCTCGTCCGGTTGTTCAGTGCGTTCTCGGAACACGCGGACGATTTTGGCGGACTTCTCTGCTACACACGCGTTGAGGACGGCACCTACGAAGGATCCATCGTTCCAAGCACCGAATCGCTCGCCAACCTCATCCGTTTGGTCGGCAATTCCCTGCATGAACAACTCCTGAGCACACCTAACGCACTGGACGAACTCCGGGATCAGGTATGGATGCCACAGGACCGGGATCCCTCCCGTCTTTCAGAAATCATCCTCAAGAATCCAGCATTGGAATTCCTCCCCATCCCCGGACAACCCGGGGCATGGGGGACGCCCGCACCAAAGACCGAACCGAAGATCTCGGTCACGATCGCTCCGAGGGCAAGCGCCACACCGAAACGTCAGATTGATCTTACCAATTACTACAACGCTTCGATGAACGAAACCTGGCAGGTGGGCGGCCTCGCCGAAAACGACTTGAAGTCACTCCCGCAAGGCAATCCCGAATTCTGCGGCGTGCCTTTTGATGTGCGGGGAATTGTGCAACTGACCGGGAACTCTGCGGAGGAACAGCTTTCGGTAAAATTCCCTCAAAAAGTCCCCGGGATTGCCGTCAATCAGAACGCCTCGAAGCTGCATGCGCTGCACGCCTGCGCTTGGACCGAAACCGACGGAAACCAGATCGGTTCCTTCGTCCTCCACTATGAAGACGGTGAGACCCGTGAATTGCCCATCATTTACGGCAAACATGTTCGTGACTGGTGGACCCCGGCCAACACACCTGCCACAACCGACTCACAAGTCGCCTGGAAAGGCGCAAACACAGCCAGTTCGGCTTCCCAAATCGCTCTCCAAATCTACAAGACCACCTGGGACAACCCACGCCCCGAGGTTGCCATCAGCACCATCGACTACGTTTCGTCCCGATCCCAGGCGGCTCCCTACCTGATCGCCATCACGCTTGAGTAAACCGGATCAAAAACAGGGATCCTTCATTCTTCCAATCCGGCGGTGGCCTTCCTTGAATGCCGCCGCCGGAAGAAACCCTTGGTTCGGGTTTGAATGGGATGCCAGGATTCCGTTCGATTCCCGCCGCGGCCTCCGCTTCGGAACCGACGTATTTGAGCGGAACAGACCATTCCACATCAATCCATCGCGCTTGGCATAATTCCATCCGCATCCCCTCTCCAAAACCGCAATGCCCTTCAGCTTCGTTCATTCGCAGTTTTCGAGCTTCTCCAGAATCTCCTGTTCGGTTGCCCGTCCGACAATGTGATCCCTCAGTCCACCGTGGTTGAAAACAAGCAGGGTCGGCACCGCCCGGATTCCGAAACGATCGGCCAGTGTCCGGTTCTCATCGAGGTTCACCTTGACCACTTTCACCCCTCCGTCTTTTCCGTTCGCCACCGATTCAATCACCGGTGCCATCAATTTGCACAGCGAACACCACCCGGCCCAAAACTCCACGAGCACCGGTTCCTCGGAATCCAGCACCTCCTTGTTGAAGTTTGCCATGTTCAGATCGATCATGTTTGCATTCATACTCCTCCATTCCGTTCGGCGACACCCCGCCGCCTTGACTCCGTCGTTTGACCTTGGCAGTCCGACACCCGTTCGGCCTCCCACACACGAAGTGATTCAACTCATCACGGATCCATCTCCGGGAGCCAAACCACCGACGCTCTCAGGAACGGTCTCCCTCCTCCCCCGATTCCGGAGTTCCGTCCCCCGCCTGATCTCCCCCATCACGTCCCATCGCTTCTGACGAGCCACCGTGAGTTTCGGCAAAATGCGGCAACAGTTCGACTCCACCCACCCTGGATATCGTCCAGAGATCATCCAGAATCCGGTTGGCGCACCTCGAATCCCGCGCCTGTCGATTGAGCGAAGCAACCAGAGCCATCGGATGGCGGCCCTCGCCCGAAAACACCCGCAACAACCATTCATTCAGCTCAGCCGGCAGTTCACGATGCCCGTTCACTGAAACAACAATGATGTCCGCCTCCGCTCCCTCCCTTATCGATTGTTCCCGTACTCCGTCATCGGCCAAAAGAACCATCTTCAAAACCTTCAAATCAAAACACGTTCCGGAACCCAGCTGTTGAATCAGCTGATCGAACACCTGTTTCCCTCGCAGACCAGTGCTCAAATCCTCGTAAACCAGCAGAATGCTGGGACGTTCCTTAATCGTTTCCCCGGGTGTCCGCTGATACCAGCCCGAGTCCACTCCATTCCTGTTCATGTTTCACCTCTCTCTTGGAAAATTCGATTTGCACGAAAGCCGCGTCGGAGGACACCCGGTTCGGGCTCTCCCATTCGACTCACAGGAACCGCACCAGACCCGTCGCACGCGCCTGACCGGCAAATGACATCTAAAATCTCCGGTGTTCGGTATCGTGAAAACCTCCAGAATCCTCGTCCTAAAAACATACACACTACTCCTTCGACCTTTTATTCCCGGTTCGCCGAACCGGTACCATCCGGGTTCCCTGACCCGATTCGTCCGCGTACCAAGCGCCCCCGGACCAGCTCTCCATCCCCACCTCGTCCACACACCACCGCAACCGCCCCCCACCCGACAAACCACTCTGTCTCAAGAAAGAAAACGGTGCCAGAACTCGTGTGTCCAGCGTTCCCCACCCATATCCCGTGAACCACCCCTCTCCGCGCCGGCCACAGAATCAATCCTCGAGCATCCTTCCGCGAACGCACACAGCGCATGAAGGCAGCGACACTGGAGTCCTTCGGGCGTCTTCGGTTCCCCGGGAAAACGCCCATCTCATCTCATACCTCTGCCATACCAGATTCGCTTTCAGCCTCACAGACATCTCCAGCTGACCGACAACAATCACGAGCCCGGCACCGATCAATCTCTGCCGACCATGCCCCGAAACACCCGGGACTCGGTTCCAACAAAGACAATAGGGAACATTAATCGGAGACTATGGAATGTCCATCGGGGCTCAAGTCAAAGACGCTTCAGCAAATTGCTGAAGCGTCGAAACAACCTCTCTTCAACCCGTTTTGAGCCGCGTCCCCTGGACCTGTGGAAACCAGCATCTCCGCCAACGATTCATCGCTGACGGGAACTTTCTCATCGCTCGGAGCCTACGGAACCGACTCTCCAATCCGGCGGAAGCCTTCGTTCAAAGCCCCCGCCGCATGAAACCCTGGATTCGCGCTTGAATGGAATGCCAGGATTCCGTTCGATTCCCGCCGCGGCCTCCGCTTCGGAACCGACGTATTTGAGCGGGACAGACCATTCCGTCTCAATCCATCGCGATTCGCATAATTCCATTCGCCTCCCCTTTCCAAAACGGCGATCCCCTTCAGCTTCGTTCATTCGCAGTTTTCGAGCTTCTCCAGAATCTCGTGTTCCGTTGCCCGTCCGACAATGTGATCCTTCAGGCCACCATGGTTAAACACAAGCAGGGTCGGCACCGCCCGGATTCCATAACGATCCGCCAGTAACCGGTTCTCATCGAGGTTCACCTTGACCACTTTCACCCCTCCGTCTTTTTCGTTCGCCACCGATTCAATCACCGGTGCCATCAATTTGCACAGCGAACACCACCCGGCCCAAAACTCCACGAGCACCGGTTCCTCGGAATCAAGCACCTCCTCATTGAAGTTTGTTTGGAGCTCCCGAGTTGCACGACAGCCGCATCAGACGACTGCCCGCATCGGGTAACTCCGTCTTCCTTCACCGGTTCCGGATCCGCACCGACGCCCGCTCCCACCCGAGGCATCTGATCTGGAATCTCCGACACCCGGTATTGTGGGAGAAAGAACCGCCAGAATCCCTTTCTTAGAAATATGTTCATCACTCCTTCCATTAAGACCCAGACCCATCGAACCGGCCTCGGTCGGGTTGCATGACCCACCTCGTCCGCGCATCCACCGCCCCGGATCAACCCGCCGTCGATTGCAGCCGGACTCGACCACATTGGTTGACTCCCGGCCCACGGCACTATTCACTTTAGAGATAAAACGGTGCCCGGACTCGTGTGTCCAGCGTTCCCCACCCCTATCCCCTCAGCCAACCCGCTTCACCCAGGCCTCGGAATCCTCCGGCACCGAATGGTCTTTGCCGCCCCCTCCTCACAGCATACGAGGCCCCATCCAACAAAGCCTGTTGTCCATAATAGGCTCCGACCATGGAATGTCCATCGGGGCATAGGTCAAAGGAGGTTCAGCAAATTGCTGAACCCTCAAAAAACCTTCCTTCGCCCACACATTTCGGCATCAAGTCCTTAGCTCAAAGACTGGTTCGACGCCCAGCGGATGGCGAATTTAACCAGTTCGGAGGAGGTGGGCAACCCCAGCCGATCCCGGGCATTGCGCCGGTGGGTTTCGACCGTTTTCACGCTCATGTGCAGCTGCGCGGAAATTTCACGGGTCGTTCCACCCCGACCGATCAACTGGAACACTTCAAACTCGCGGTCCGTCAACACGCCCAGGAGAGAATTCCCCTCGCGGGAGCGTGCCCCGGAAAAGGCACTCACGATTCGCGCCGACATCGAGTCACTAACATACAGCCCCCCGCTGAGGACCTTCCGAATGGCCTCGAGGATCTTTTCGCCTCCCACGCTTTTCATCACATACCCCCTCCCCCCGGCCCGCAGCACTCGTTCCGCGTACAGCCCCTCGTCGTGCATCGACAAGACAAGGATCTGCACATCGGGTATGAGAGCCCGGGCATCTTTGAGAAACTCCAGACCGCTCCGCCCCGGCAGGGAGATATCGGCCAGAATCAAGTCCGGGCAGGACGTTTCGATGCAAGCCAGAGCGCTCCGGGCGTCGCTGGCCTCGCAAGAGACCCGCAGATCCGGTTCCCGATCGATCAGCTGTGTGAGCCCGTGTCGGGTGATCGGGTGATCGTCCAAAACGAGAATTCGCTTCGGCTCGGCAGTCGGCTGTTCCTTGATCTTCCTCTTCATGGATTCGTCTGTTTGTTCTTCTCCAGGTAATTGCTCTTCAATCTGCAGACCACCTCGATGCCACCGTGGCTGAGCCGATGGACGCTGAAGGAGCCGCAAATCGCTTCAGCCCGATACTGCATCACCCTCAGCCCCATTCCATCCCGGCTTCGATCGCGTTCGGAGAACCCAACGCCGTCATCCCGCACCGACAAAACAAGGTGGGAGGAACAAAGGCTCAGCGTGATCTGAATCGTCCGGGAACCGCCATGCTTGACTGAATTCGTGACGGCCTCCTGCGCAATCCGGTAGAGGTGCACGCTCACCTCGGGATTATCGATCAGGACCGGCTCATCGCAGGTAAAGACGCACCGAACGTTAAAATGTTTCGAGGTTCGGGAAGCCAGTTCGGCCAGACCGTTCATCAGGGCATCGTCCGTAATCACGAGAGGCGACAAGCCGTGCGCCAACTCGCGGGTGCGATCGATCATTGCCCGGATCAACTCGCCGATTTCCCGAGCCTCCGCCGCACCCGAACAGGTTCCTTCCGAGAGATTTTGCGCCAGGGTATGCGTGAGAAATTCGATCCCGGAAAGCTGCTGGCACAAATCATCGTGCAGATCCTGACCCAACCGCTCCTTCTCCCGATCGCTGATTGCCAAGATCTCGTGCTCCAACTCGACCCGCAGGGTGATGTCCCTGACAAACCATCGCGAGTGAACCAGTTGTCCATCCACCCAGAGGCCGTTGGCGTCGATCAACACATGCTTCACCCGCCCCCCCCCGCAGCGCAATCGGGCACGACACTCCTTCAACGGCTTCTCCTCGGCCAACCTCAGGAGCATGTCCGTCGCCACCTCCGGATCAACAAACAGATCCGCGACGGAGCTTCCCAAAACTCCATCGCGAGACCTTTCCAAGAACTCCAACTGGGCACGGTTGATTCGGAGCACCCGGCCTCCCGGGTCGACCCAGATCAGCCCAACGGGCGCATCTTCGAAGAACTCGGCCAAAGACTGCTCGCTCTCGCGCAGGGCCCGGTCGGCAAGCTCCCGGTCGGTGATGTCTCTCAGGGCAATCAGAAAACACTGGATGCCACCGGATCGCTCCCCCACGGCAATGCTCTCCAACTCCGCCGCAAACGCTCCCCCTCCAGGTTTGCGCAGCATCAGCCGGCAATTCTGCTTCCCGTTGGACTCGAAAACCTGACGTCGATGAAGATAGAAAACATCCTGCGACTCCGGACAGATGAACCGTTCGAAGGAAAGATTCATCAGTTCGCTGCGATTCCATTCAAGCAGCTTGGCCACGGTCAGATTGGCCTCACGGATCTTCCCATCCTCGCCGAGCATGATGTAACCGATGGGGGCGAAATCGAAAAGCTCCACAAACCGCTCCCTCGAGATTTCCAATTCTTCCTGGATCCTGTGGAGCTCATCGTTCTGCATTTCGAGTTCGGCCTGGTAGACCTGCAGCTCGTGGACCAATCGGGGCATTTCCTGAATCGGCAACTTCGCGACCTGACGGGGTGCCATGCGAAGCCGTGCCTCCGCCTTCCGACGTAAGGGATCGGAAGCTCCGACTTTACCTTTCGATGTATTCACAACGTCACCCGCAGCGAACCAGACGAACGGGGAATCTCCTCGTCCGGACGTGAATCGCACCGACCCACGCCGATTCCAGGATTTCGACCAAGAAAATGCAAGCCCTTGAAATCATGTGCTTCGGATCATTTACGGAGTCGGTTCCGCACCTCCCACCCGACCCGTGCGCCCGGACCGGGAACTCTCTTCCATGGCCAGGAGGATTGCCACCCCCCGCCCTCCTCCGGCCTCCAGGCGCCTGGCATTCAGCAGCATGCGCCGCCCCCCGAGCGGGGGCACCTGCAGGGTCACTTCAAAATCCTCAAACGAACTGTTCCGGGTGAGCACATCGTCCAGCAGGACACGCAACTCCGGGACATCCCACTGGCCATCATTCAGTTCGTAAATCGATCGCCCCTCCACCGAATCCGGATTGAGCCCAAAATAGTCGCAGAACGAACGCCCGACCCGAAGCACGCACAACCGATCATCCAGAACCAACATCGGTTCCCGAACCGTGGCCACGATGTCCCGTTCCAGACAGTGCGCCTGTTCGGCCGCCAGTTCGGCCTGCTTCAACCGGTTGACATCAATGAAGG
Source organism: Verrucomicrobiota bacterium (assembly GCA_021733945.1). Taxonomy (GTDB): domain Bacteria; phylum Verrucomicrobiota; class Verrucomicrobiia; order Limisphaerales; family SIBE01; genus JAIPJX01. The sequence continues at coordinate 17,293 of JAIPJX010000107.1, forward strand.
TGATCACCAGTCCATCAATCACGTTCTCGGTCGTTCGATAGGGATGGATCCTGACCAATCGCCACCCCCCATCCCGTGTCTGAACCTCCCGCTCCTTGAATACCAGGGTCCTTAAAACCTCGCCGGCATCCTCCACCATCTGCGGGTAGTTCAGATTCGAAGCCAGATCCCCCACCGGCCGACCGACATCCGTCGGAATGAGGTTGATGACCGACAGGGCCTGCTGGGTGAAGCGTTTGATCTTGAGATCGCGCGAGAGAAAAATCGTCCCGATCGAAGTGCTGTTGAGCAGGTTCTGCATGTCGTCGTTGGCCTCCGCCAGCGCCTCCAGTTTACCCTGGAGCTGGGCATTGACCGTCTGCAACTCCTCATTGAGCGACTGCATCTCCTCCTTCGAAGCTTCGAGCTCCTCGTTGCTCGATTTGAGTTCCTCGTTCGAGGTCTCCAACTCCTCCACAGTCCCCTGCAAGGATTCCCTCGTGAACAGCAGCTCCCTTTCCAGTTCCCGCGAACGGCTGGTCCGGGACCTGCGTTTCTGCGCCAGTCTGGGACTGCCCGGCGCGGTCGGCTCCGTCCGAAACACAACCAGGAACAAACCCCTCAACGATTCCGGTTCGGTGATGCGCTGCACCGACAGACTGACCTCACTCTCCTGCCCGTTCGCCCGCAGATGAATACATTCCTGAACGATTTCAGACTCCTGAAGGACGGCTCGACGAAACACCATGGATAGTTCATGCCGCAACCCCTCGCGCGCCATTTCCAGCAGGTTCATGCGGGGATGGCCCGGTGCCGGCTCCAGATAATCCCCCGTTTTTCCGTGGAGATAGCTGATGTCCCCGCGTTCATTCACCACAACGCAGGTCGGGACGAACCGTTTGAGCATCAATTTGTCAAACGCAACCGTGGCCCTGGGAGCACACCTCGGTTCATCCGCCTCGGAGTCAACGCCCAGATACTCGCCTTCTGCCGCCCGTTCCAAAGGAAAAAGACCCAGGGGCCGGGGACTCAACAGGGTCTCTTTACGGGTGAAAATCTTCCATTTACGATCCTTCACGGCAAAATGACTTCCGAACTCACCGATCGATTCGGATGGTCCCAGAACCAGAACTCCGCCCGGGCGAAGGGAGTAGTGAAACAGTCCCAGCAGCCGTTTCTGGGTTTCCGCTTTGAGGTAGATCATCAGGTTGCGGCAGGAAAGCAGGTCGAGCTTGGTGAACGGGGGATCCGCCACAACGTTCTGCGGGGCAAAAACGACCATCTTCCGAATCTGTTTGCTGATCCGGTAGACCGAATCCTCCCGGACAAAGAAACGCTCCAGGCGCTGCGCTGACACATCCCCCTGAATCCCCTCCGGGTAGAGTCCCGCCCGGGCCTTGTCGACCGCCTCACTGTCAAGATCCGTGCCGAAAATCTGAACCGCATACTCCAGCTTTAAGCGCTCCATACATTCCACCAGGAGAATGGCAATCGAATAGGCCTCCTCGCCCGTGGAACAGGCCGGAACCCAGATCCGCAGCCGGTCCTCCGCGGCCCTGGCTCGCAGCAACTCCGGCAGCAGCTTCCCGGCAAGCACCTCGAATGCGGCGGCATCCCGAAAGAAACTCGTGACCCCGATCAGCAACTCCCTGAAGAGGAGGCTCAATTCGTGCGGGTTCTCCCTCAAATACCGGACGTAATGTTCGGTGTTCTTCACCTGATGCAGGTTCATCCGCCGCTCAATCCGACGCCGAATCGTGTTTGGCTTGTACGCGGAGAAATCATGCCCACCCTGACTCCGGAGCATGGCGAGCATGGTACGCATCGATTCCGGCAGAGCACTTTCGTCGGCAGGATCCCGCCGCATCAATGGCAGGAAGCGACCCCTGGCGTAGGCAATCAACTGCGGCGGCATCTGATCCGGACTCAGGACAAAATCGACCAGCCCCGTCTCAATGGCGCTGGAGGGCATCCCGGTGTATTTGGCCGATTCGGGATCCTGCGCGATCACCAGACCCATCGCTCCCTTGATCGCCTTAATCCCCAAGGTTCCGTCGCTTCCGGTCCCCGACAACACAATGCCGATGGCTCCTCCGGCCAGATCTTCGGCCAGCGAACGAAACACGTGATCAATCGGCAGGCGGACCCCTCCCTGTTTGGCCAGGGCCACCAGATGCAGGCAACCGTGACGAATGGCCATAAATTCTCCCGGACGGGAGAGATAGATGCAGTTCTGCCGAATGCGCATTCCTTCGGTTGCTTCAAAGATCGGCATGCGGGTCCATTTGCCAATCAGTTCCGGCAGCAGACTCGTGTGCCCCGGGTGCTGATGCGCCACAACCACGAAGGCCAGTCCGCTCTCCGGGGGCATGTGCATGAAGAACCCCTCCATCGCCTCGAGTCCTCCAGCGGAAGCCCCCAGGGCAACAATCGGAAACGCCGACCCCTTCGCCGGCTCCAAGCCAGACCCCGGCATCACCGCCTGAGCGGTCCCCCTCCCTTTTGCCACGTCATTGTCGCCCGTTTCTCGAGGGCCGACCTTTCGAGCCTTTCTGGCTGCACCCATATTACCGTTCTCCTCTGGCAACCAGCGTCCCCACAGCCGCCGAGCCACCTGATTTCACCATAATTCAACATCAGACTCTTAGCCAGAGCAAATGCCAGCGATTCCGCATGATGGGATGGATTTCTGGTTTGAGTGCGGATTTTCATTTTGAACCGGTGCGGGTTACCGCTGAACCTCGGGACCTGTTCTCCTGATTTGGGGTAGCTTCGCCGCCGAACGCGTCAGATGCAGTCC
>JAIPJX010000108.1 GCA_021733945.1 Verrucomicrobiota bacterium
CGGCGGTGCCCCCCACTCTCGACCACGACGTGAGGTCCACCGAGGCTTCAATCGCGTGCGGGCCGGGCGTCGTGCCTCCAATCCGAAGTGCGAAGCTTCCGTCCCTGTTCTTTTCCAGTTTCAACAGCGGAATGGCCGGACCTTCCGTGGACAGCGACAGATTGAGCTGGTTGTCGGTGTCGCTGACCTCCGGTCCGTTGATTCGCGCCTCCAAACGAATGGAGTGGTCGCCGGGTTCAACCGGGATCACCGTGACCTGAGTCCTGGTCCGTGAGGACCCGGTTACCTGGTCCAGGTAAAATCGGATTTCCTGGCCGGACCGGCTCCAGGTGCCCGCGTCGGCACGGGCGTCCGAAAACATGAGCCCGGCAGGAAGGGTGTGGGTGACAATCACTCCCGCCGCGCTGCACTCGCCCTCGTGCAGGAGGCTTACGGTGTAGGTGCAGGCCTTGCCGGTTTGGAGCGTGGATTCCGGAAGGGTTGCGTCGAGCCGCACGTTTACGGTGTTGCACGGGGCGCACCGCATCAGCCAGCAGATCGCGTTTTGAAACAGCTGTTTTCGTTCCGGACCGAACTCGGCATTGGTGTCCGAGCCGACAAGAAATCCCTGGGTGACCGATCTCGGTCCTCCGAGATCAACGTCGGCCCCGGCCGGATGACTCACGAGCGCGGCTGATTCTCCCGAAAAACCCAGCACCTCGGCGGTGTCATCGGACAACACCGCCCGGTTGATTGCCCCGGGAACGTGAAGGATTTCGACTCCTCCGAATCGACCGTGCGGAATCGGATGAGCCGGTGCGGTGTCCGCAAACATCACGTATCCGTCCACCCCGATCCCCGCCGCCGGTGTCACATGCGTCAGTTGCGACCATTCGCGACGGGCGGTTTCATCCAGATGCCCGGCGGCCGAGGCAATGGTTGGGCCGATCAGATAGAGTCCGATCCCCGCCCGGTACGAGTCCGCGAGAGCCGTGAGACCGGCCCGGGTGAGATCCGGTTCGGTTCGCCCCAGATCGTTCCAAAGGATCAACCGGAACCCGCGCAGGTTTTCCGCCGTGATTTCGTTCGGAGCGAATAGTTGCGTGGAGAAGTTCAGTTCGGCCAGATGCTCTTCAAGGGCACTGATCTCTCCGGAATCGATGGCCCGAACAATGGCGATGTCTCCGTTGAGATCCCTCACGGTGACCTCGACCGAGGGAGAACGCACCGTTGCTCCGGAGTCATCGGTCGCCGTTGCCCAGATCTGATGATTGCCGGGGAGCGGGTTGGTCCACGTCACTGCGAAGGGGGCGTTCGGATCCGTTTGCAGCGGACTGTTGTCCAAAAAGAAAACCACTTCCCGGACCGTTCCGTCCGGGTCGCTGGCGGTTGCTGCGATGGTGACCGCGGATCCGGCGGCGAATGACGTCCCGTTTTCCGGGTGCGTCAGGGAAACCTCGGGCGGCTGGTTGGGCGTGTCATCGTTGACAATCGTGATGGTGCCGAGTCCGTCGTCCAGCGAACCGTTGATCGGGTCCGACAGGAGGACGAAAAACGTTTCGTCCGTTTCAAACCGTGTGTCTCCCAGAATGGTGATTCCGATCTCCACCGAGTCGCGGCCTGCAGGGATCGTCTGAATTCCCGTGGTGCTGGTGTAGTCAGACCCAGGCGTGGCTGTGCCTTCCCTGGTGGCATACTGGAAACGGACCGGTTCCGTGGCTGCTTCGGACAATCGGACAGTCACCGTGCTTGTGGTTTCTCCGCTTGCGCCCTCCGGCAGACTCAGGTCGGCAACCGAAAGTTTCGGGAGATCGAGCTCCACTTCCACACTGAAGACTCCGCCGTTGTTGTACCAGCCCACTCCGTCCATGGTTCCGAGAAAGAGGCGCGTGGCACCCTCCGGTGCAATGAATCGCTGCGTCCGTCCTCCAGACTGGCCGTCTCCCATAAAAAACGGCTGTTTAAGATCCGGTCGGAGTTCCTGGAACTCCCGGGTGTTGGCGCTTCCGAAATTCAGCCCGTCTGGCGTTGGAGAAAGATCGGGTGCGTCGGGACCGAGAAACACGCCGATCAGACTGTTTTTGGGAGCAACGAGATCGGACATCCCGTGTTCACCCCCCACAATTTTGCCCGCAATTTCCGTGAGATCGCCATCGGGTCCCGCCAACGGAAAATTCGGGCCCTTGTTCACGGCACCGGTCGCCCGGATCATCACGGTCCGACCGGACTGGATCTTGAGTCCGGTCACCTCGACGGGGGAATGTTCCGGTGCATAATCGAAATCCGGACGTCGCCCGGCGCTTGTGTCGTCCGGCATGCCGGCCAGCCAGGGGTTGGAGGTTCCGGGCACGGTCACTGTCACGGTGGCGTGGGTGCCCGGGCTGCTCAGCGCCACGGCCAGCAAAACCGGCAGCCAGTTCCTTCGAAGTATTCCAACGGTGCTCATTCCGAACCGTTTGGATGGCAAGTTCCGTGCCGGAAACGCCTGGGGAAAGCTTAAAACGAGGGAGCGACCGAAAGAAAAGAACCCAATCCCTATTGCTGAATAAAGTAGCTCAGGTTCTCCAGGGCGATCGCGAGGTTTACGTCGTTCACGATCACTGGCTCGGGCACATGAAGCACGATTGGCGCAAAATTCAGGATCCCGGTGATCCCGCACGCCACCAGGTTGTTGGTCACTTCCTGGGCTTCGGAGGTCGGCACGGTGAGGATCGCCATCTTGACGCGGTTGTCCCGGACAAACCCCGGCAACTCGGTGATCGGCAGAATCGGCTGTTTGATCTGCTTGCCGGATTTCGGACTGAGATCGACGTCGAAGGCGGCTACGATTTCGAATCCCTCCTGCTCGAAACCCCGGTAGGACAGGAGCGCGAGCCCGAGGTTGCCCACGCCCACCAGGATGACCGGTTGCAGGCTCGTGGTCTTGAGCAGATCCGAAATCATCAGGCAGAGTTGCTCGACGTCGTAGCCCAGTCCCCGGATGCCGAACTGCCCGAAATAGGTGAGATCCTTACGCAGTTGCGTTGGTTTGACGTGCGCGCTGCCGGCCAGGGTTTCACTTGAAACGGTGCGTATCTTGTTCTCCTGCAACAGACGCAGGCAACGCAAATAGACGGACAAGCGATAAATCGCTTTGCGGGGGATTTCAGATCGAACTGCTTTGTTCAATGGATTTCCAGCATAGGTTCCGGTCGACTCACTGTCCACGCCATTTGAACCGTGCGAGAATGAACTTGATTCGCTGCCGGTCTCCGTCGCCTTCTCCGAACACCGCCTCGCATCGGAATTCCGGAAGGCTGCCGGTGTCGAACGTGGGCGGCAGCTTGAGCCAGACTTCCTGAAACGATCCCGTCGTGATTCGGCCGAGGACGTCGTTCACGATCTGAAAACTCTCCCGATCGCATCGTTGCCGGGTGAGATCCCCCCAGGGTGGGTCCAGCCAGAGCAGATCGCCGCGCAACCGTGGCAGCGCCTCAAGCAGGTCGCCGGCGTGGAACTGGATCGAGACACCGTAAACGCGGGCGTTGTGGGCGGCCAGTGCAAGGCGTTGGCTGTCTATTTCGTAAGCTTCCACGTCGCATCCACTGCGGGCAAACGCGATCGCATTGCCGCCCAGACCACAGAACCCGTCCAGCACCCGCCGCTTGGTGGCGCGTCTCGCCAGCTTCAGGGCGATTGACTCGGGCGTGACAAACAACCGGCCTTCTGCGTCGAGCCGGGTGCCTGCCTTTGAAAAGAGAACTGTCTTCTGCCGCATCCGCCGTGCTTCTGCCAGAAGCGCCTTGCGATAGAGGGTGCGATGGACCTTCGGGGTGCACGTGACCTCGATTCGGTGTCCGTCCAGAATCACGCCCCGCAACCGCGCCTGCAGATCAGCGGCCTGTGCAAACGGGAGCTGGCCCGTCACGAGTCCTTCCCGGTCCCGCTCCCAAACGAATGGTCCCAGGAATTGTTCGGCAGGCACCCACTCGGGCACTCTGGAAACCGTGATCGTGCAGAGCCGTTCCAATGTTTCTCCCGTGTGGTTCAATCAAACCCTTTCGCAATCTGCGCACGATAGTTCCCGGTTTCCTTCGGGCCAAGAACAATGCGATCTCATCGAAAAACTCCCGCGCGCAAATCCACACGGGTCAGAACCGGGTTGCGATCGCGGGGTAATCAGCGGTGGTGACAGGGCTGTCTCCGATATGAGATCCGACGCATTCCTTCCAAACAGGGCTCCGCAACGGATCTTAATTGCCGTAATGTTTGCAATCCTTGTTCAAGCGAAGGAATTTTGCATGCGGAAGGCGGAAACTGAACTACCATTCACCCATACTTATGAAACACGACACCACACGCCGCATCGTCAAACTGCTTAGCGCCGTCGTTTGCTCTGTGGCCATCCACCCGGCCGCGTCCGCCCCATCCACCACGCTTTTGTTTTCAGAACCAGCCACGGCGTTTCATCAATCCCTTCCGCTCGGCAATGGGCGCCTCGGGGCGATGGTCTTCGGCGGTGTCGCGGAGGAACGCATCGTTCTGAACGAAAGCTCTGTCTGGTCCGGGTCCCGGGAGGACAGCGATCGGGCGGAGGCCTACAAGGCGCTTCCGGAAATCCGGCGTCTGCTGGCTGAGGGAAAGAACGTGGAAGCATCCGATCTGGTGATGAAGAACTTTACCTGCAAGGGCGCGGGCTCCGGGCAGGGGAACGGGGCCAATGTCCCCTTCGGCTGTTATCAGACGCTTGGTGAGCTGAGACTCACATTCGGCGCGGCCGAAGCAAGGGATTACTCCCGCACGCTGGATCTCGCGTCGGCTGCTGGCGAGGTGTCTTATCAGGCGAAGGGTGTCCGATACCGCCGGGAGCATTTCATCAGTGCACCCGATGAGGTGTTCGTCTCGAGATTGACCGCCGACAAACCGGGGTCGTTGTCGTTCACGATTGCGATGGATCGCAAGGAACGTTTTCAAACCATCGCCACCGGTGATCACGAGCTCCTGATGACGGGAACGTTGAACGATGGTCACGGCGGGAAGGGCGTATCCTATGCGGGGCGCTTGCGGGCGCGGATCAAGGGGGGCGGGATCAGGAGCGCCGGTAACACGCTCGTGATCGAGAACGCTGATGAAGTTGAATTGTTGTTTGCCGCGGCGACCGATTATCAGGGCTTTGCGGGGCGTCAGTTGAGTGATCCGGTGCGCGCGACCTCGGGGGATCTTGATCTGGCTGCAAAAAAATCGTTTTCCGAACTTCACACCGCTCAACAGGCCGATCACCAGCGCTGGTTTGATCGGGTCGCCCTGAGCTTGAACGACGGACCGGTCTCGCCAAACGCCGCGCTGCCGATGGCACAACGACTCGCCGGTTTTGCTAGGGGCGCAGCCGATCCGGAACTGGCGGCGTTGTATTTCAATTTTGGACGTTACCTGCTCATCAGTTCCTCCCGGCCCGGAGGATTGCCCGCAAATCTGCAGGGGATTTGGGCGGAAGAAATCCAGACCCCGTGGAACTGCGACTGGCATCTCGACATCAACGTGCAGATGAATTACTGGCCCGCGCAGGTCTGCAATCTGGCCGAACTGCAGGAACCGCTCAACAGCCTCATCGCCTCGCTCGTGGAGCCGGGACGCAAAACCGCAAAGGCATACTACAACTCCCGCGGATGGGTGGCGCATGTGATCACCAACCCATGGGGCTTCACGGCACCCGGCGAGCATGCGTCCTGGGGATCGACGACCGGCGGATCCGCCTGGTTGTGCGAACATCTCTGGACCCAGTACTCCTACACCCGCGACCGCGAGTTCCTCGCATGGGCATACCCCATCCTGAAGGAGAGCGCGCAGTTTTATCTGGATAACATCTGGGAGGAACCCACGCATCACTGGCTCGTGACCGGGCCCTCCAATTCACCGGAGAATGGTTTTCGACTTCCCGATGGCCGCACGGTTCATGTTTGCATGGGACCCACCATTGATATGCAGCAATTGCGTGAATTGTTTGGCAACACAGCGCGTGCGGCGGAAATCCTGGGTGTGGACGAGGATCTTGCTCGTGAACTCGCTCAGAAACGTTCACGCCTCGCCCCCAATCAAATCGGACCGGACGGTCGATTGCAGGAATGGTTGCAGCCGTATGCCGAAGCCGAACCGCACCACCGGCATGTTTCGCCGCTGTACGGCCTTCACCCCTACGACGAAATAACCACCACGGAAACACCCGATCTCGCGCGAGCCGCCCGCAAGTTGCTGGAAGGCCGTGGTGATGAAGGCACCGGTTGGTCGCTCGCCTGGAAAATCAATTTTTGGGCCCGATTGGGAGACGGCGAACGCGCTCACAGATTGTTACAGATGCTGTTGCGCCCGGTGCACGGCACCGCGATGAATTATTTGGGCGGCGGCGGTTCTTCCGAGAATTTATTTTGTTTTCATCCGCCGTTTCAGATTGACGGTAATTTTGGCGGTTGTGCCGGCATTTCGGAAATGTTGCTGCAAAGTCCGGATCGTCCCGTGCCGGTGATTCAATTGCTTCCCGCCCTGCCGTCCGCATGGTCCAACGGTTCGTTCCGCGGTTTGCGCGCGCGCGGTGGCGTGGAGATTGACCTGGCCTGGAAGAACAGCAGGGCCGTGTCGGCATCGCTCAAGGCCCTCGTGGATGGTCCCGTCACCGTGATCCCACCGAAAGGCCAGACCATCGCGAGCATCCATTGCGACGGGGCACAAGTGACCGCAAAGCCCGGGAACCAGGATTCGCTGATCCTTGAAACGAAGGGTGGGCGAACGTATCAATTGACGTTTGATTAGCGTGAGATGGGTTGCGAAAGGCGCAGGTACGCGAACAGGTCCCGCAATTCCTGGTCGTTCAGGTCGTCGAGCAATCCCTCCGGCATCAGGCTACGTTCCATGGGCTGAAATTTCTGGATGTCCTCCGTGCGCAGCAGGATGTCTTCGCCTTCGAAACCGCGCAACACCGTGATCTGCGTGTCCCGTTCCACGACGAACCCGCTTACGCTCCGGCCGTCCCTGGTTTCAATCAGGTAATACTCGTATCCTTCGCGGATCTCGGTGTTCGGATCGACGATGCTGGTGAGGAGCGTGCCGAGGTTGTCCCGTTGGTAACTTGTGAGGTCGGGACCAATCCGGCCTCCCTTGAAAAAGAGTTTGTGGCATCCCGCACATCGGTCCATGAACAGGGTTTCACCGGCATACGGGTTGCCGGTGCCGGCTGCAAGCTTCCGTTGAATCGCATCTGTTCGGGCCCTCAAACCGGTTGCGTTTTGGGCCCGGGGTCTGGCCTGGCGTTTGGCGATGAACGCTTTGGCCGCGGAAGTGTTGTGGGACCGAAGGCGCGCGACCACGTCGTCGGCAAGGGACGCTGGGTCGATGTCTCCGGTGTTGGCAAGGCGCAGCAGATCGTCACCCCATTGCGCGCGGCTGGCCAGCAGAGCCAATGCGGCGTTCCGCACGGAGCCGGACAAGCCCGGGATGAGCCCGGAGATCTCCGTGCCAATGTGTGGTTCGTCGTATCCGGAAAGCGCCGTGATGGCTGCGGTTCTCAGCTCCGGGTCCGTGGTGGTGCGAACGGTTTCAAGTAACGTCGGAAGGGCGGCTTTCGACCGGGTTTGCCCCAGCACACGAGTCAGGAGGATTCGTTGCTCGAGCCCGGCCTTCGAGTCCACAAGGATCCGGAGTGTCTCGCCGATGGCCTCGGCATTGCCCTGGCGCACGCGCAGAACCAGCGGCGAATGACCGGCGTCGTTCATGGCTGCGAGGAGTTCGTCCGGCAGGCCGGATATGGAACGGCCGCGGTAGGCGTCTTCGAAACCCTGCATGAGCTGCGCGACATGCCCTGCCTCCGGTGCCTGGCGAAGCAGGCGGGCGCAGGTCAACAGCCCTTCGCGTCGACCGTCCATTGCGTAACGCCTCATGAGCCGGGGAAGGAGATGTTCGAGCACAATCGGTCGATTCCAAAGTTGTGCGTTGCCAAGAAAATCGACGATGGCATCCCGTTGTTCCCAGGCGTGAGGCTCAAGACTCCACCAGCAGAGCAGCGGAATATAGGGGTCCTGCAGGTCTTCATCGTGACGGAGCAGGGCGGCCACCAGGGGCAGCGTCTGATGGAAGGACAGGCGGCGGGCCGAGGCTGCCATCTGCGAGCGGACTTCGGGAGAACTTTCCCGTTGCGCCTGTTCCAGGACCGCCTGAAAGAGGGGTTCCGGAACAACGTTCCCCGCAGGCGAACCCGCGCTCGGGCTGATTCCGCCCAGTCCGAGTCCCGGGTGCGTGCCCCAACGGTCGGCGATCAGCCGGACCGTCCAGAGCCGAACGGAGGGATACGGATGCTGAAGGGCCACAAGCGTTGTGGCTTCGTCCAAACCGCTGAGCTGTTCGAGGGCCCACAGCGCGCCGAGAGCGGTTCTGCTGGATTCGGCGAGCACGGTGCTTCTGAGGCGCGGCACAATCGATTGGTTGCCCCGTTCTCCCAGCAGGCGGACTGCGGTGTGTCGGTGCCATTTGTTTGGATGTGCCAGCAGGTCTGCGAGTTCATTTTCCGTTTTGGCGGCGAGATTCGTGTCCGTTTCCAGGGCACTCTCCCTTCCCCGTAATCGGTAGATCCGTCCGGTCGTGTGGTCGATCTGGTTTTGGTAGTGCTGGCCATGCGCGATGTAGTATTCATACATGTCTGCCACAAACAGCGAACCGTCCGGAGCATTGGCAATGTAGACGGGACGAAACGCCGGGTCTTCGCTTTCGAGAACCGGCCCGATGTCCGCCGTTTCGAAGCTCGCGCCCCGCACACGGCGCGCCGCTGCGATCACAACGCTGTGAATCGGATCAAGCGCGAAGAATTGGCCCTCGTAGTTTGCTGGAAACGCCGTGCCTTCCACCATCGCGGCGATGTGGGAGAATCGCTGGACGGGAGTGGTGGTTCGCATCATGGGTAGATCGCCAAAAGCGTAGGGGTTTCTGGGGGGACCGAATTTTCCGGGATCGACTCCCTGCATCACGTACATGCCTCCCTGAATGTAGTGCCAGCCCCGCGTGTCTCCGCCGTTGTGCCCGCTGAAAAGCCGACCTTCGGCGTCGACCTCCAGGCCGAACGTGTTGCCACTTCCCTCGGCGAAGATCTGGTATTCGTGCGTTTCCGGGTGATAACGCCACACCATGCAGCCTTCGAAATACACACCCGGCGCATCGGGCGGATCTATGCCCGGACGCTTGACCCGGCTGCTGGTCGTGCTTCCCTGTGCGCCGTAGAGCCATCCGTCCATTCCCCAGGTCAGTCCGTTGGCTACCGAATGGGTGTCCTGAAATCCGAAACCCTCGAGCCGCACCTGGGGTGGGCCGTCCGGGTGATCATCGAAATCGGCGTCCGGATAAAAAAGCAGGTAAGGGGTGTGCATCACCCAGACCCCACCCCGTCCGGGCAGCGCGGAATTGGCCATGTTCAGACCATCCAAAAATGTTTTATGGGAATCGAACCGGCCGTCGTGGTTGGTATCTTCATGGATCGAAATCACGTCCCGGCCCGGCGTGTGGTTCGGGGGAGCGGGCGGAACGTTGTCGTAGTGCGATCGGTAATACTTGTCCCGGCTGAGCATTTTCAGCCCGGCGGGGTAGGGGTATTGCCTGTATTCGGCGACCCAGAGGCGTCCGCGTTCATCGAAACTGAAATGGACCGGCTGGGCGATTTGGGGCTCGTGGAGGAGTTGGTCCACCGCAAGGTCATCGGACGGCTTGAGGTTCTTGAGGGAATCCGCCGGCGTCATTCGTGGACCGGTGACAAAAATCTCGGCTTCTCCCAGCACACGGTGTGATTCGTGAAAGCTGTCGAACGCGGAGGGAACCGGGCGTTCCGCCAGAGGCTCCGAAGGCTGCAGCTTGAAATCGCCCGATCGATACTGCCAGATGCCTTCCAGGCTGCATTCCATGAAGTAGTTCATGATGAACGGTGCTTCCCCGAGAAACCCGCCCGGAGCCGATGGACTGTAAACACGCAGGGCAATCTCGTTCCAAAGGTTCGGTTTCAATGTTCCTGCGGGCACCTTGTGCCGGTGGTTGCCATCGCGTCCGGATTCGTAGGCGGGTGGCAGGCGGCCGCCCGAGCCGATCTTCTGGCCGTTTACGTAGAGCTCATGGGCTCCGGCGAGGTCGCGGATATTGATCACCACCGATTCTTCAAACAGGTTTCGTTCGTGTTTGAGGAAGAAACTGGAGTGGGGTTTGATCCAGGTGCGATACCACCCGAAACCGTCCCGAGTCTGACCGGGATTCAGCGAACCGGGCACGGGGAGTGATTGCCAGGGCGGCGGCGGGGTCTGGGCCACGGGAGGCTGATTTTGGGCAACCCCGAGGATAAGCAGGATCGAAAAAAGTATGGATGGGCGCATGGGTCTTCAGAATGCCTTCGCCGAGGGAGGTGGACCAGTCGGAAAATTTGATTTTGGGCTTCTGGAACTGGCCGGATAAGGAGCCTGTCCCCATGTCGACGAGCCGAGCTTGGAGCTGCGTTGGAGCTGCGGCAAAGAGCCTGGCCCCATGTCGACATGGTGACAAAGAGCCTGGCCCCCTGTTCTTTTCTGCTTGATCGCGGGTGGTTGCGGTTCCAGGGTTGGTTCTGTAGGGTGCAATCGCGCTTTGAGAATTATGAAATCCGCAATTCTATGGATGTGCCTTCTCACCTGGCTCGGTGGCTCGCAGGCGAGGGGTTGGGCTGGGGATCAACCGAATTCTCCGGAGCGGATCAAGGTGTCCGGAGTCCGGTTCGATCCGGTGGTTCGAAAGATCGAGGGCTGGACGGTTCATGTTGAACCGGCACTGATCGATGGGGAACACCGCGAGGAAGGCACGCGCGCCCTGCGAATGCTGGCCGATCAGTTGAACCGGATCGCCATTCTGCTGCCTCCGGAGCGGTTGGAAGAGATTCGGACCGTGGAGATTTGGATTGAGCACGAAAATCCGACGCTCGGCGCCATGCAGTATCACCCGAGTCGGGATTGGTTGGAAAGCCACGGACACGATGTGCGGCTTGCCCGAAAGGTTCATATCACCCGTGCCCGCAGTCTGTATGCGCGCCAACAGATGTTGAAACACCCGTTGGTGATCCTCCACGAGCTCGCGCATGGGTATCACGATCAGGTGCTGGGGTTTGATCGGCCGGACATTGTCGCCGCCTACAAACACGGTGTGGAGTCCGGTGCCTACGAGCAGGTTCTGCTGTATACCGGGCAGCAGGTGCGCCACTACGGCATGACCGATCACAAGGAGTTTTTTGCTGAAGCATCCGAGGCTTACTTCTACCGCAACGATTTCTATCCGTTTGTCCGCGCCGAATTGAAGGAGCACGATCCGGGTTTACACGAATTGCTTGTGAAGATCTGGGGCACTCTCGAATAATCGGGGCGGCGGGAAAGCGGTCGGGAACCAGTCAACTTGGAGCTCGACGGAAGCCAACAGGTCACAAAAGGTAACTGAGTCATGGGCCCACTTCAAAACATCGCCGAGCTCCTGATCAAGGCGTTCGCCTTTGGACTCTTTGTCACGATCGTCCTGAACTGGATCGATGTGTTTGCGCTTGCGGAGGCCAAGCGGTACCTCAACAAGTTCTACGACATCTTCATGGATCCAATCCGGCGCTATATCAAACCGGTGCGGTTTGGACCGTCTGCGCCGATGGGACTGGATCTGGCACCACTCGTTCTGTTGGTGCTGATCTGGTGGGTCGTTTACCCGTTCCTGATGTGGGTGCTCGGCTAGGAACGCACGAGCACCCCGGCGGAGCAGAGACTAGTAGCCGAGCTCTTTCTTCCGCGCTTCGGCGGTCGGGAGCGGATCCTTTTTGGCCGTGATGGCCGCAACTCCTTCGGCGCTCAGGCGAGCGCTTTCTGTCGCATTCATCGCAGTATCGGCTTCAAATTCGGCCGGTACATCGGTGTCTGCGTAGATGGCTTCGACAGGGCATTCGGCTACGCAGGCGGTGCAATCGATGCATTCGTCGGGGTGAATGACGAGCTGACCGTCCAGTTCGTAAAAACAGGCGACCGGACAAACTTCGACGCAATCAGTGAATTTGCATCCCAGGCATTTTGAGGTAACAACATGAGCCATAACAGATTTCCTAAATTCGAGAGTTTATTGCGAACTTCTTGATGTTTTTCCAGATGCGGTCGTTTTGCAATCCGAAATGCCAAAAACTTGCTTTTCGAGCCCCGGAGCGATCGGTCCGGTCTTCATGGATTTCCTTGTCGATTGCCTGGTTTGGCGGTTCCCGCCATCCGGCGCACGCCTTCCCGGTCCACCGAAAGAGGGCCGACCCACCGGGTGTTGTACTTTTCGATCCACCAATCGCCATCGATGACCGGGCGTTTTTCCCTTCCGTAAAGCTGGTCGTTCATGCCGTGGAACGGAATGGGCCCCACGGTCGTCCCTTCCAGCACGTGAAAATCCGCGTCCTTGTCCCAGCCATCATCGTACAGGAAGAAATCCCGCACGAACCCGGGTGGTTTGGCCGGTAAATCGTTCGCGGCGAAGGAAAGGGTCATTTCATCGCCTCCATTGAGGATGACCATGGCATCGTCCCGTTTCTGCAGCAGTTCCGTGACATCCCCGTAGCGGGTGCACCATCCAGAGGGGGTGATGCGCCAGGGCGGGTTTTGTCGGACCTGATCGTAATTCGGGGTCAACGGTAAAAACCAGGGCCAGGATTCGTAAACCCCGAAGCCGCGCCAGTGAAGATCCGCCGACGCAGGAGCCAGAGCGGTGACCTGATTCGCGGTCGGGTCGCCCTTTTCATAAAGGGCAATCTGATCCCAGTGGATCTCAAATGCCGTGGAGATCCGCAATCGGCGGCTTCCTGCGGGAAGGTTTTCCAGATCCACCATGACCCGCTTGGTTTTGCCTGCGGGAGCGCCGAAGCGCACGTCCACCGGTTGCCAGGTTCCTTCGGCGGTTTCCACTTCAAGGCTCGGGAATGGAAAGGGCAGCTCCGGGTTCTGTGACGCCGCCACATTGGCCATGCCGCCACCGAAGTGCAGCCATCCCACAAGCCCAAGCACCAGGGAACGATTCGTCTGAAGCGGGCCGAAATCGAGGGTGACCTGGAACGGTTCGGCCAGCCCCCGCAGTTGGGGGATCCGCAGGTTGACCGGCGAAACCATCTGCTGATCGACCGCCTGGAGCCGGGCCGTGACATCCAACCCGTCGCTTCGGGTGGCCCGGATCACCGGCCGCGCGTTCTGCAGGGTGTGCAACTGGCTCGGAGGAAATGGTTTACCCGGCAACAGCTTGTCGTTTGGGAAAATCTCGGTGCCTGCCGGGTGATCGACCACGAACAGCTTGGTTTCGTCGTAATACAGGACCTCGCGCAGTTCATCCGTAATCTGCAGCACGTATTGGCTGCCTCGTGGTTTGATTTGGGAATCATTTCCGAGCCAGACAAACTCGTCGGTGTCCGCCTCGATGTAGACCCCTTCGATCATTGGGAGTCCGGCGGGAGCGGCGCTCAGGAGATCCGTGATGAATCGAAAACCGGTGCCGTCCCAGGCATACAGATACGGGCACGATCCGGTGGGCAGGTTCAACTCGACTTTGTCCTGAATGACGCCCTGCTCGACCTGGACATCCAGTTCGAACCAGGCCAGATCGAACCAGCGCACGGTCAGGGAATCGAGCTTTGCATGATTGCCGACCCCGATCTCGATGGGGAGTTGCCGGACGGTCCGGATCTGGCGCAGCCCGCCGGCGGTCATCTCCACCCGAACACCGAGGCCGCTGGCATTTGAGCGGTTCCCGACGAGCCGCAGTTTGAGCTGCAGGTTCGAGTTGCCGCCTTCGTTGGCGAGAAATCGCAGGCCCGTTTCGCCGGTGTCCAGAAGGAAATCCGTGTCACCGTCACCGTCGAAGTCAGCGACGGTCGCCGATGCGATCGGGTCGGTGATTTTGTCCAGGCCAACATCCTGGGAAACCTCCCTGAAACCGGCGCTGCCGAGGTTGCGCCAGAGTTTGATGCCGGTTCCCGTGCCAAGGATGTCGAGCCAACCGTCGTTGTCGTAATCAACCAGGGTCAACTGCTGCAGCCCGGCGCTGCTGCCGGGGAGGAGCAGGGTGCCGTTTTTCTCGATTCCATTAAAAAACACCTCCAACCGGTCGGTGCCGCCCACAACCACGTCGTTGCGGAGATCGTTGTTGAGATCCCCCACCGCGAGGAGCGAGCCGGAGGGGAGGTCCGGAATCGCGTTGGTGGCCAGGAGTGGGCCGCCGCGTTGCTTGACCAGGAAAAGAGGCGCGCTCCCGGTCCGCGTCAGAAAGAGGTCCATCAAATCGTCGTTGTTCCAGTCATCCAGGGTCATGGATTGTGCGGTGGTGACCGTGTTCGGGACGCCGGAGGTCGCTGAGATGTCCTTGAAATACAGGTTGCCCAGATTCCTGAAGACACGGACCGTGTTCGTGTGCGTGATGGCGAGCAGGTCCGTTTTGCCTGTAAAATCCAGATCGACGAGCGCGCCGTCGATGGCTGCGAGGTCATTCAGGCGACTGAACTGGGAGACATCGGTCATTGCCCCGTTGGTGGCAAATCGGAACACATGAGATCCGTGGTCCCCCAGGACGATGGCGTCTTCGTTCCGGTCGTTTTGCAGGTCTCCCACAAGAGAGCGGTGGTAGCGGGCCCCCGGGATTCCGGGGAGCGCCGGGCCGAGTGGCGCGAAGGTTCCGTTCGTATTGATCAAGAGCTGAAAACTGTTCTCCTGGGTCATCACGAGAAGATCCTGGGAACCGTCCTGTTTGATGTCCATGACCCCGATCGGACCGCGAAAAGCCTTCGCGGAGGCCGTGTTTCCAAATGTTTTCCCGGTCAGGTCGACAAACTGAACATGGGTCCCCTTGTGATCCGGTTGCTGGAGTTGGAACGGCACCCGGACCTTGGTATAGGCGCAGCGTTCGAAGGCCGCGGCCCCGGCGCTGAAATTGGAAGCGGCGTTGGCGGCAATTTGCTGGTGGAGGATCAGTTCCTGGTTGGCTTCTTCGCGCCGGTCCTGGCGGATCAGGGCCTGGCTCAGGTTGTAGTGGGCAGCGGGGTGCTGCGGTTCGAAATCGGTTGTGGCCTGAAAACAGACGATCGCATCTTCCCAGTTGCGAAGTCCCTGTTGCGCCAGGCCGATCTGGAAATGAACCGCGGCGATGTTGGAATCGAATGCCAGGCATTGCTGCAATGCTTTGAGGGCGGGTTCGTATTGATGCAACCGGAGGTGCGAGCAGCCTTTGACATACCAGGCAGCCGGCGAGTTGGGGTCGAGCTGGAGCGTTTGCTCCGCCGCCTGGATGGCCTGTTCGGGTTGGTCGGCCAGCAGGAGTGCGTTGGCCAGGTTCAGATGGGCATCGGTGTGGGTCGGCAACAGGTCGATTGCTTTTCTGAAATCTTCGATTGCCAGCTCCGGTTTACCCATTTCGAAATGGGTTTTGCCGATGTTCATCACCTCCACGAACGGATCGCGTCCGGCGCTTTGGTGCTTCTGCCAAACGCCCGCGCACAGCACGGCGAAAACCAGGAATACGGGAACGGCCAGCAGCGCAGTGCTCTGCCTCTTGTTGGGACTCTCACTAGGTGTCATGAGGAGGCGAACATACCGAATCCAGTGGAAAGATTCCACCTAATCCGGCGCTATTTCTCTTTCTCGAAGATGTCTGGAACCAGGCGGCGGGCCAGGGCGGTGCATCGCTCGTAGATCTGTTGTCCGGACTCGCAGGTCAGTGCCCAGTCCGCCAGAGCCTTTGCCTCCGCCATGGACAGCTTCCGGATCAGGTGCTTGATCTCAGGGACCATCGACGGGCTGGTGCTGAGTTCGTCGGCCCCCAGTCCCAGGAGCAGGGGGACAAGGCTGGGGTCGCCAGCCATTTCTCCGCAGACACCCACCCAGATCCCATTGCGATGCGCGGCGTCCATCGTCATCTTGAGCAGGTGCACGATGGCCGGATGGGTCGGTTGGTACAGGTGGGCAATGCGATCGTTCATGCGATCCACCGCCAGGGAGTACTGGATCAGGTCGTTGGTGCCGATGCTGAAGAATTTGGCCCGCTTGGCCAGGGAATCAGCGATCATCACCGCAGACGGGATCTCGATCATGGCACCAATTTCGATCGATCGATCGAACGGGATGCCCTCGGCCTCGAGTTCCTTCCTGCAATCCTCCACCAGATCGTTGGCCTGGGTCAGTTCGTCCAAGCCGGAGATCATGGGGTACATCATCTTCACGTTGCCCTCCGCGCTGGCGCGGAGAATCGCACGGAGCTGCTGCCGGAAAATTTCGCGCTGTTCCAGGCAGAACCGGATGGCCCGCCACCCCAGGAACGGGTTCATCTCCTGGGGCGTCGGCAGGTGCGAGAGACATTTGTCTCCCCCCAGATCGAGCGTGCGAATCAGGACCCCCTGCGGGGCAAGAGCCGCGGCCACCTGGCGGTAGGCTTGGTATTGTTCCTCCTCGGTCGGGAGGGTCTGGCGGTTGATGAACAGGTATTCGGTCCGGAACAGTCCGACCCCCTCGGCTCCGAACAGCTTGACCGCCTCGGTATCCTGCGCCTGCTCGACGTTGGCGGAGAGCACGATCTTCGTGCCGTCCAGTGTCACGGCCGGTTCGTCCCGCAACACCCGGAGCCCCTGTTCCACCGTCAGACGTCTCTGGATCAATTCGCCGTATTCAAAGAGAGTCTGCTCGGACGGGTTGAGGAAAAGGCATCCGTTGAATCCGTCCAGAAGCGCATAATCCCCGGAGGAAAGCTGGCTGACCACTTCCTGAAGGCCGACGATCGCGGGGATCTTGAGCGAACGGGCCATGATGGCCGTGTGCGAGGTGCGGCTGCCGCTTTCAGTTCCGAACCCGAGCACCATTTTTTTGTTGAGCATCGCCGTCGCCGACGGTGTCAGGTCTTCGCTGATGACAATGCACGGCTCCTTGAGGTTGCTCAATTCGGAGGTGTTGGAACGGCCCAGCAGATTGTTCAGGATCCGCGCTGTTACATCGCGCATGTCCGTGGAACGTTCGCGCAGGTAATCATCATCAATCGCGGCCAGCGTGGCCGCGTACCGTTCCGAGACCTGTTGGAAAGCGTAGGCAATGTTCACCCTTTCGGTGTGAACCATGCGGGAGACTTCATCGATGAGGGTGGGGTCCTCCAGTACCAACAGGTGGGCGTCGAAGATGCTGGCGTCGTCTGCACCCATCGCCTCCCGGACCTGTCGTTGCACCTCGAGGATCTGATGGCGGGTCTCGATCAATGCGCTTTCCAGCCGGGATAATTCGGCCGGAAGCTCTTCTTCGGTAATCGTATGCACCGATATGGCATCCCTTGATTTTCCGTAAATGAGGATCTTGCCACGACTGACTCCTCCGGAAACCGGAATGCCACGGAACACACGTTCACCTGACTTGGCAGGCATTGACATTGGCGGATGATTAACTGGTTATGACCTTTTGGAAACGTTATTTTTGCCGAGCCCCCCTAAACAGGGGGGGGGACGGAGGAAAAAGACGGTTTTCTGATCGATTCTAGGTTCCCTCCTGAGCTTCCGCGGCGATCTGTCGATACTTTTCGATCGCCAAATCGAAGGTCTCCCTGGCGCTTTGTCGTTCCCCGGCGGCAATCTGCCCGCCACGAACCCTCCATAGTTGTTGGATACACTCAATCACCCACCGGGCGCTCGCTTTGGACGCTCGGATTGGTTTACCTTGAACAATAACATCAACCGGGTTGGTGTGCATCTGGGGGAAATGCCGCAGCGCGATCCAACTGCTGGTCTCCACCGGTAATTCAAATTCCAGGAGATGTTCCCGGTCGTCGGCAGGTACTTCGTGGACTGCCACGGGTTGACCGTTCATGACCAATTCCACCCTGCGCATCGGTTGCTCGTCCGATCGGGCGCTTCCGGGAGCTGGATCGTGCAGATTGACGGTGTCCCCGACCAGGCGCGCGCCTCCCACCGGAATGACACCGCCATAGGGAGGTTCGATGGGGGTTTCGGACGAAAACGCCACCCTCGCCCGGACGGTCACGGTTTGAGGAGCGGGCAGGGCGACCGTTTCGCCCGGGGGCCTGCCGTTCACCTGAAACTCCAGCGCGTGGGCGTAGCCGTCGGAAACATACGATCGCCCTTCCGCCAATCCCCGGCACCAGTCGGTGAAATCCAGCCGATCCACCTGGCCCAACTGCACATAGACCCGCCCCTGGCCCACGCGCGTGCCGCTCATGCAGGGGAAATCGGTTTCCCCGCTGACTTTCAACGGAAATCCGCAGTTCAACAGGTGATACCAAAAATTCTACATAGAAATAGTTATATCGTTGATATGCAACGTGTTATGGGGTTGGTATGCCTCAGGTATGCCTTTGGCTTCCAGAATGGCAGTGATTTGCCGGTGGGGTGGGCGTCTTCTTAATCGGATCAAGGGGGAGTATCGAACGCTCAAATGCCTGCTCCCGCCGGCTATTGGTTTCAATGATGGGAGGGGTGCGTGAGCTCGACCGTGGAGGACGCCCGGCACAAGTTGCCGCTCAAACAACTGATGGAGCAGCACGGCCATGGCCCGAAAAACGGGCGGTGGAAGGATTTCCAGTGCCCGTTCTGCCAGAAAAAAACCGGCAGTGGAGTTTACGCCTGGCAGGGAGTGGACCTGTTCAAATGCCATCACTCATCGTGCCCGACCGGCACGGTGGCGATGGATGAAGTGGGGTATCTCGGCCAGGTGCTCGGGCTGGATCGTAAGGAGGCGTTCAAGCAATACCTAAAGATGGCCGGGGTGTGGAAGGAGGAGCCTTACGCGCCGTCCATCCTGCCCGGGCAACGTGCGCGCCGGAAGCCGGATCCCGTTGAGCACGCCCCCGGAACGGTTGATTCCGGTTCAGATTCTGTGATTTCGCCACGGCTCGCGTGTGCGAGCGACGGCGTGGCCGCGCCCGAAAATCGGTTTCCTTGCTACGGGGCCAACGAAGGCGCGGCTCACTTTACGGTTTCCAGCGGGGAGGAAGATGGCCCCCCTATGGACCATTACGATTCGGTTGAGTCGGCGGAGTTGCCGGCGGATCACATCCCCATGCCGGAACCGTCCCATGAGAAGAACGGCAACGGGCACCCTGGAGCCAATGGGAAATCCAAATCCGGTAAGTCTGGGGGTGGCAAGCGGGATGGCGGCTCCGGCGGAAACGGATCGAGTCGCGGTGATGGCGCTGGCGGCCAGCCTGCGGAGGATTCCAGTGAGGATTTTGCAGCTTCGGCTCTGGCTTGGTTCTACTCGAAGCTGGTGCTGACTCCGGAGGACGAGCAGGCGCTGTTTGTGAAGCGCGGGCTGACGGCTTCGACGTGCCGTGCGCTCGGGTTCAAATCGAACCAGGCTTCCAATCAGGAGCATTTGCTGGCGATGAGGGGCGTGTTCTCGGACGAAGCTCTGGTTAAGTCCGGGCTCTGGATGGAGCGGGACGGCGGGATAAAACCGAACCAACAGTTCTGGGGGTGGGGTGTTGCTGGAAAGGTTCAGGATGGGGAGCGCAAGGGGGAGTTTGAATGGGATTGGGTGAATCCGATCTTGATCCCGTATTTCACGGAGGCCGGCAAGTTGAGTCATTTGCGGCCGCACAAGGGAATGTCCGAAGGTGCGCCGCCCAGGCTCTACGTGGCACGGCCGACGCACGGGGATCACTCCAACTACGATCGCGTGGTGATAACGGAGGGCGAGTTCAAGGCGGCGGCTTTGTGGCAGGTGTGTGGGTATAAGGTTGCCGTGGCGGCAATCCCTGGCATCACGATGTCGAAGCATTGGCTGGTGGAGGAGGAGATTCGGAAGCTGCTCAAGACCACGAAGCCGCGCACGGTGATCGTCGGGTTTGACAACGAGGAAAAGGGCGACCCTTCGCTGCCTGGTTACAAACTGGATCGCCGCAAGCGGTTCGATGCTGAGATTTGGGCGCGGTATCTCGCTGAGAAATGCCGCAAGGAGGGTTACTCGGGGCGTGTGGTCCGGATCCCTGACGGGTGGAGGG
>JAIPJX010000109.1 GCA_021733945.1 Verrucomicrobiota bacterium
AGCGTCGTGGAGTGCGGCAGTCCTCTGCCGCTTTTGGACCTGCCGACGCGGTGGAAAGCGGCAGAGGACTGCCGCAGTCCAAGATCTGGCGAAGGGATGAAGCCCCTCCCTGAATGAAGCTTGTTGGGTGGACCGGGTGGAGTGGGTGGACCGGGTGGAGTGGGTGGAGTGGGTGGAGGTTGTCGCGCTGCGACAACCCCGTCCGCGTTGAGCGGACGGTCCGGGAAGTGTGAAGCTGGTTTCGCGGGAAGGAGCTCTGGGCGGGTTGGTGGTGCCGCGGAACGAGGGGGATGCCAGTCGCAGCGCGACAGGCGCTACCTGAGGGGAGGTTCTTCAAGCGAGGGGCAACGGTGCCCCGAGCTCGTTAGGGGTAGGGCCTCTGGACGCCAAGACGCTCAGCGTCGAGGCCATGTGTTGCCCTCGTCTTCATCATCGGTCGGAGCGATTCGCAACCGATTATTCGGTCAGCCGGACGCGGAAGAACTGGTCCTGACTGCCGGGGTTATCCACTACGAACTCCAGATCCGCGCCGGTACCCGGAATGTCGGATTGGATCATCCGCCATTCGGGTGCGTTGAGTGTGGCAGCGGATTCGATTGTATAAGAGCGACCTTCAGCGGTGGGCCACCTGAGTCGGAGCGACTCGGTGGGACTCACGCCGCGATTCGGGCGTTTCGCCATCAAACGAAGATACGATCGCACGTCGTTCGGGTGGGTGCCCGCCAGGAACTCGGACCGGTTGTCGAGGCCGTCTCCGTCCGCATCGGCGTTGGCCAGGGCGAGGGTGTTGTTCAGCGTGCCAAAATGTCTGAGACGCCAATCGTCGGGGATCCCGTCCCCGAGACTTGATTGAGAATAATCCACCCGGGTGAGAAGACCATCGGTGAGCCGCTGCGGCAGGGGAGCCAAGCCGTTGGGCGAAGCGGAAGCATGGTCCCAGTGGATCCGGTAGGCCGCGTTGTATGGGGCGGTGGCCGGAACGACGATTCGCAGCATTCCCACTTCCGTGGATCCGCGGAGCCCGACGACATCGGGATCGAGCCAGACGGCCGCGTAGTTGTCCGCGCCGACTGCGTTGGACAGGAAAGGTCTGCCCAATTCCGCCGCGGGCGTGAAGGTGACCGGCTGTTCCAGAGTTGGACTGCCCTCCAACGCTTCGACTGTCAGGTTGAGCATCATGACGCGCGCGGGGTGATTGCCGCGGACCTCGGCGCGCACGGGCACATAGTGGGTTTTCCCGGGAGTCAGTTCCAGATCGGGAACACTTAGTGCGATGAACGGATCGCCCGGCAAAGTGGCTCCGTTGCCGGTCAAGATACCGGCCGGACGATTTGCCAGGGGAGCGGCGGGCGTGGGAGTGGCATTCTGGAGCTGCCCACGGAAAATGTTCGGAACCTCCTGAGCCTGGCGCTGGCCGTTCACCCAGAAGCGGGCGAACAGTTTCAGCGAAGGATCGAGCGAACGACGGAAGGTCACAAACACGTCCGTCACATCCAGACTGCCGTCACCGAATTTGATGAGGTCGATATCTGAGAGATTGCCGTCGAAGGTACTTGAAACAAGGGTGCCGTCATCGCCCAGGCAACAGGAATCGAGCGCGTCGAAAAAATCGGAACGGCGCGGCGGGATGTTGAACCCGTAGATCGCGGATTGATACACCTGGGCCACATCGTTGGCGACGAGGTTGGTATCCCCGAAATCGCCCGCGTTGAACCAGCGGAACGGAGCTGCGTCACCGACCAGGTAGTGGAGTTCGCCATCATTCAAACCGCCGGGGACCACCCGGACATCCTTGGTGGCATTGATCGTGCCGTTGGTGAGGGAACCATCGGTGGGCGCTTCGATAAAAACGTCACTGGAGAGGGAGCCCTGAACGGCGGACGGACGATCAATCCGGATGCGGTAGTTGGCACCCGCCGCCGCAGTGGAGGGAACTCCGAAAGAGTAACCACCCACAACCACCTGATTCCGGGCACTGAGGAAGAGGCGATCATGTGCCAGGGAAAAGGAGACCAGATCCTGGATCCGGGTATTGTACAGATTGGTGGAACCGATATGTTCCTGCCAGCCGACACCCAGAAGGTTCTGGGTGTTGTTGGTGAAGAGCAGATTCTGAAAAACCGGAGATACATTCGTGATGATCAGAGGTCCGTCAGGCAGGCTGTTTGTCAGGAAATCGAACTGTGTGCGCAGGAACATGCGCGGCTCGATGCGGCGCAGCGTGCCGTCCGGCAGCTGCTCCATCAACATCGATTCGAACCCGAGAGTCCCGGGAGTCAGGAGTGGTGCAGCCGCAAGGTTCGTGACCGTGAGGTTAAACTGCATCGAATAGATTTTTTGATCCGGCAAAAGGGTGAGTGTGACCGGAGCGATGAAGCTTTGCCCGGCTGTGGCGAGGAACCGGGTCGAGGCTTCTCCCGCCTGAAACCCGAACGTGATTTTGTTCGGGCGGAAATCTTCCGGCTGAAAGACCTTGGTTACAATCTCGCTCGGTTTGAAGTTGGGACGATAAGCCCGGGCCTTGAGTTTGATCGCCTGGGTGATTGGCAGGGGGATGATCGGGCTTTGGGGAAAAAGAAGGCTCGGTGGTGATTGATCCACGGGATCCGATCCGTCGAGTGTGAAGAAGATCTGTGCTCCGTCCGTGGGGGACTTCAGATCGAACGCGGCCGGGTTGTCCCCGGATACGATGGGAGGAGCCACCTGGAATCGGACGCGTGCGTTGACAAGTCCGCTGGGGGACCGACGTTCGGCGATGGCATTGGCCTTGATGGTCAGATCGGGTGCCGGAGAGATCATCGAAGCGGGCACCTCATCCCGGCTGAGGCCGTTGGCATAGACAGGTGCCGAGAGCCGGTTGGTCTGGGTGGGTGGATCGATGGTGTCCTCCTCGAACAGTCCCGGGGTAATGCCCACATTGTAATACGCCTTCGCCCCGGATGCGGGCAGGATGGCGATGGTCACGTCGTTGTTGAAAACGGCGTCGGTGAAGGGAACGAGAGAGGAAACCACCTGGCCGGTGATTTCGTCCAGAACGAAGTCGACCCAGCCGATGCTGGGATTGGGCACCGGCGGAAGCCGGGGTGAAATCTGAATGCGACGCAGCGCGTTGTTGCCGGAGTCTGCGATCAGCAGATCTCCTTCCGGATCACGGATCAGGGCGGAGGGCGATCGGAAAAGCGCTTCGGTCAGCGGCCCGTTTAGCAGACCCGATTGACCAGCCTGACCCGCGTACGTTGTCACCGAAAAGCGATTGGTCACATCGGTCCGATCGAAGAACTGAAGGATTTCCGGGTTCTGAAAGAGGGGGTCCTGGAAGAGCGGATCCTTGTAAACACGACGGAGGGTGTGGTTGCCTGTGTCACTGACGATGAGTCCGACATTGTCACCGGACCAGAACAGGGCGCTGGGCAGGTTGAACAGGGCTTCCTCGCCGAAGAGAGAATCGACGGCACCGCTGCTTCGGTTGGTGCTGCCGGCAATCACGGTTGGCACGGCGAGTCCGCCGCTGAGCCGGTTGGTGGTGATCTGATGGGTGGCAATGTCAAATCGAATGAGGTGGATCGAGTGGTTTCGCGTGTCCGCGACATAGAGGTCGAGTTCGGATCCCTGCTGATCACCCACCGCTACGGCGGTCGGTTCGAGGAAACCGTTCGCGACGGTCAGGACCTTCAGGTCACCGTTGATCCGGGTGAGAAGACGGATGGCGTTGTTTTTGGAATCGGCGATGAAGATGTTGTCATTGCCGGCTGCGGCCAATCCGATGGGGGTGTTGAACCGCGCGTCCAGAGCAGGGACGCCGAGGGTGTTGATTTCGTTCGCAACAAACCCGGCGGTGCGTGTGGCTCCGGCGAGGTTGGTCACCAACGGAATGGTTCCGCCGAGGTTGATGAGTCGGAGCATGTGGTTGTCCGAATCCGCAACCACCAGTCCACCGAAACCGGGTACGAGCGCTTTGGGTGAAAAGAACCGGGCCAGGAAACCAGGTCCGTTGTTCGATCCGGCAACTCCGGTCACACCAGCCACCGTGCTCAGGACTCCTGTGTCCGGAGCGTACTTCAGCACCCGGTGATTTCCGCTGTCCGCGATGTACAGGTTGTTTTCGAAAAGAGTAACGCTCCGTGGATCGGACAGGCCCGTGGTGATCACCGAATCGACCGTGGATTGGCCCTGGCACACCGTGGTCAGGAAAAGCGCGCTGAACAACGCCGACAGGAATGGGGCGCGGCCGGGGTGCCGTGGACCGGTGGCACGCCGGGCGGTTGCCGATTCGCTGCGGAACTCGTGTCTGGGGATTGGAGCTGGAGTCATAGGTGCGATGCCATGGGTTGAGGTCGGGGCGACGGATCTCCGTCGTCCCGACCCGTTGATTCAAACTGTCTCGAGCGGCCGGGGCCGCGACTATTCATTGGCGCCATCCGAGTGAACGCGCACCCGATAGAACCGCGCGTTCCCGCTGGCGTTGGAGGGACGAATCTCTTCAAGATCACCGCGACCAACGCGATCGGAGGCGATTGATTTCCAGGCCCCGAGATCGTTGCTCGATTCCACGCTGTATCGTTTGCCAGCCTCACCGAACCAACGCAGCAGGAAGGATCCGACACCCGTTCCGACCCGGGGCGCGTGCAATCGCAGGCTGACCGGATTGCTGCCGGCCAGGAACTCCTCCAGATTGTTGATGCCGTCGCCGTCGGGATCGGCATCCACTCCGGTCCAGGCGCTCTGCAGCGCTCCGAAGAATCGCAGTTTCCATTCGTCGGAGATGCGTTCCGCCGGCCGGTTCGCAGCGGTCCCAACCCAGACCGTGCCGGGCAGGGATTGAAACTCATATTGAGTGCGCAGATCGGGAGCCCCGTCCGCGTTGGCAAATCGAACGGAATAGGAATCCCCGGCATTCGCCGTCGCAGGGATCGTGATTTCCAGAGCTCCCAGGCGTCGTTCGCCCTGGATTGTCGAAGGGAACGGATTCTGCAGGAGAGTCCAGGCACTGGCCGATTCGTTGAGATGAAGTCCTTCCTGGCCGCCCTGCAGGCTGATCGGACTGGGGAGCGAGGTCTCGGCCACAAACCGAACCGGCTGTGTGAGCGCGGGCGATCCGTCCTCCGGAGTGACCACGGCGCGGAACTGCAATCCCTGCACCCCGTGTCCACGGGCCACATTCAACAGGACCGGAACCCGGACGACATTGCCGGGTGCGACCCGTTCGACGGGCGTTGCGGCGAGGGTGGCCTGGCGATTCCAGAGCGGAGCGGACCCGGAGGTTGTCAGCACATCGGCTGGCGAATTGGGTGAGGGAATCAGTTGATCCTGCCGGGCAGCCACCCGGAAACCACCGGCACCCCAGGAGCGGCTCCAGTTGTCCGAGCTTAATCGCAGGGAACGTTGCAGGATGATCTGCCAATCCAGGAAGCGAATCTGCCCGTCGCCACCGACTGCCGTTGCCGAATCCTCAGGGAAGGCGTCCATGGCGTCGAATACATCGGAGAACGAATAGGGGGTGAACAATCCAAGAGACGCGTGAAACGCGTTGTTCACATCGTTGTTGTTGATGTCCGAGTTGCCGAAATCCCCGGCGTTGTACCAGTCGGCGATCGCGCTGTCGCCCACGATGTAGGAGACATCGCTACGGATCGTAATGGTTCGTTTCTCGAACGTGGTCATGCGAACCGGGGTCTGCAGTCCGTCCGAAGTGCCCGAGGGCTGAACGAGGGCGATTTCGTACCGCTGTCCTGCGGCGACGGAAGGAGGGATGGGGACGGCCAGGAGCGCGACGGTGCCTGAGCTGGAAACGTTCAGGCCGGAGCTGCTGCCGACAAAGGAGATTGCCAGACCGGTGTTGGTCGACGTGGTGAACACCGTGGCCAGGGGGGCATTGGTGCTGGGCGGCGGGATCCGGATAAAATCGTTGGTGGTGATGTTCAGGTTGCGCAGCTGGGACGTGATCAGTGCGCTGGCGCTGAACGGAACAGGGGTGACTTCAACACGGAATTGCAGCGATCGCAGTTGCTTGTCCGGTGCCAGTTTGACTTCGATGGGCACGATCACGGTGGAACCGATGCCGGCTTGGAAATCCCGGGTCACGCCGATGCGTGTGGTCTGCAGATCGGCGTAGAGGAACTCGCGGGTGATCTCCGTGCTCGGGCTGTATCCGGGTTTGAAGGCGCGCACCTTGAAGGTGACATTGTTGGTGCCGTTCACAATGTCGAGCCGTTCATCGGCCAGGTACAGACGCGAGGGGGAACCTTGCACGGGAGCGCTTCCGTCCGTGGTGAACCACATCTCAGCGCCGTCGGTGGCGTTCTGCAGGGTGAAATCTCCGGGATCCTTTCCGTTGATCACGGGGCCCGCAACGTTGAAGAGGAACCGCGCCGAAACGACCGCGCTGGGTTTGCGTCCGTCCTGTGTGCTGATGGCGCGGACGGTGACATTGGATCCGTCCCGGCTTGGACGGATCAGGCTCTGGTTGAAAGGCCATTCGAGCAGGCCGTTCTCGTACGCCGCCGGAGTGAGCCGGCTGCCGGGATCCTCGGGGAAACGGGCGTCGGGATTGGTTGTGTAAAAGCTGTCCGTGCCGCGTTCGGCAAGGATGGCGACCGTGACGTCATTGTTGAAGGTGGAATTGATGACCGGTTCGAGCGATGTGCGCAGCTGTCCGAAGACATTGGTTTTGAGAACCACGATCCCGATTTGTGGTGCGACGACGGGCGGCTGCGGGGTGGTCACCTGGACGGTGTAAAGCGTGTTGTTGCCGAGGTCGACCATCGGAAAGTTCCCGTTGCTGTCCAGTGCCAACCCGACGGGCGAAGCCAGGATGCCGGCTGCGGAAGCCACGTAGTTCTCGACCGAATAGGTGTTGATGGCCGGAGTATCGTTGAAATAAACCCGACGGAGCAGATGGTTTCCCGTATCGCTCACGATGAGACCCGTTTTCGCGTTCACCCAAAGGAGCCCGCGCGGTCCGTTGAAGAGGGCGTTGGTCGCGATGAGGGAATCCCGGGTGCCGCTGATAAAGGCCGAACCGCTGCCGGCCAGCAGGGCGACGCTGCCGTCGGTGTGGATGACACGAATGGAGTGATTGCCGGAGTCGGCCACGAAGACGTCGCCGTTGCCCGGATTGACCGCGACGGCGGTGGGCCGGCGGAAACCGGTGGCGACGGTGGTGACCACGTTGTTCGGATCGATCCGGCGCACGCTGCTGTTGAGCATGTCCGCGACATAAACATTGCCGGCGGCATCCACCGCCAGGCCCGCCGGTGAATTAAACAGCGCGGCCGTCCCGGTGCCATCGGCCGATCCCGCGCCGTTCCCGGCGATGGTGCTCACGGTACCGTCCAGACCGACGCGTCGGATCCGGTGGTTGCCAGAATCGGCAACGACCAGGCCGCCGCGGGCTGCGACAATTCCCTGAGGATTGAAAAAGCGCGCAAAGACACCCGGGCCATCGGTGTTGCCGACGACCCCGGTGGTGCCGGCGAGATTCGTCAGCACGCCGGAGTTCGCGAGGTATTTTGCGATCCGGTTGTTGGCGCTGTCGGTGATGTAAAGATTGTCATCCGCATCGACGGCCACCCCGTAAGGCTCGGCCAGACCTGATTCCACGAGTGGTTGCAGGGAGGGTTGCGCGACGGCGTTGACGCCCAGCAACAGAAGCGCGAGGAAGAGGTGGTTTGGGATTCGGTTGGTTTGGCGCAGAACATTCCGCCAGTTCGGCCACCGGCCTGATGGGATGTGGGACTTCAGGTTCATAGTCATAAGGGGTTGAGTTGTAAAATCACCGGGTCTATCCAATGCCTGCGACACGTTTCACCCGGCGGCAAGGGAACTTCCCCGTCGGCACTCCGGACTGCGGCGTCTGCATCATGATCAAGGTTCGAGTTTAATCAGCAATCGGTAAAACGAGGAACGGTCCGGTCCACCCGGTGGACGGGTTTGTTTCATTCGGCCGTTGCCCTGAAAATCCTGAAGCACCGGGGTCCAGTCCGAGGACTCGAGCTCCGTCTTCTGTTCCAAGGTATAAAGGCGTCCGGGAATGGTGGGCCATTGCAGCAGCACGGCACCGTCCGCTGCCGATCCGGAGGTCACCTCCAGGCGGAACTGGGAATCGGGGCGGGTCGGGTCGGTGCCCGCCAGGTATTCCTCGAGATTCGAACGGCCGTCTGAATCCGCGTCTTCTTCATCGGGCACGGTTGCGGGGTTGCCGAAGAAATGAGATTTCCATTCATCGGAGATCACCGATTCCGGTCCCGGTGCCGGAACCCGGACCCAGACACTGGCCGATCTGGTTTCAAATTCATACTGAGTGCTCAGATCGGGAGAACCGTCCGCGTTGGCGAAGCGCAGGGTATAGGATTGGCCGGGGCGGGCCGCGACCGGCACGACGAAACGAATATGACCCAGGAGCCGTTTGCCTTCGATGGGTGGATCAAACGCATGGTTTGGCGCAAGCGGCCAGCCACAGAGCAGGACGTCGGGCGAAAGACCCAGGCTCTGGACCGGTGTTGGCAATCCCGGGGACGGCACGAATTCAAGCGGCTTGCTGATCGCCGGGGCATCGAGATTGGGCGAAAGAGTCGCGCGAAAGGCCAACCCGGCCAGTCGGAGTCCTTCGTGAACGGTTACATAGATAGGTAACTCGGTGGCGACTCCGGTTGACACGTAGCTCGCGGATTCCGAAGTGATCACGGCGTCGCGGATCCAGCCGGGCCCCACGGTGGTGCTGTTTAATGAGCTGGCCGGCGAGTTTGCGAGTGCCACGGGACGGTCGGTCGGCACGCGTTTGCCGGCTATCCAGCTGCGGCTCCAGGCGGCCGGCTCCAGCTGGAGTGACCGGAGCAGGATCAGCTGCCAGTCCAAAAATCGGATCAGACCGTCACCCCCGACGGTTCCCGCGCTGTCCGGAGGATACGCATCCAGTGCATCGTACAGGTCTGTGAACAGATAGGGTACCCGGACCCCGAGTGCGGCCGAAAAGGCGTTGTTCACATCGCTGTTGTCGAGACGCAGGTCGCCGAATCCGAAACCGGGTTCCTGATCGGATGGCACATCGGCCTGATACCAGGAAGCGGGCGAAGAATCACCCACGTCGTATCGAACCGAAGCCACCACGATTTCCCGGTTCGGCATGGGTTGGAGGGTTACGGACGCCTGAGCGCCGTCGGAGGTGCCCGAGGGGCTGAGCAGACTGATTGTATAGCGGTCGCCGATCCGGGCCGATTCGGGGATCGGCACCGCGAGCATCGAGACGACGGCCTGTTCG
The DNA here is from genome assembly GCA_021733945.1 of Verrucomicrobiota bacterium. Taxonomy (GTDB): domain Bacteria; phylum Verrucomicrobiota; class Verrucomicrobiia; order Limisphaerales; family SIBE01; genus JAIPJX01. Next base: position 9,257 of record JAIPJX010000109.1, read on the forward strand.
GAGACTGAAAAATTTGCGTTCGTGCCGATGAACGTGATGGCGAGCCCGCGGGCCAGGCCGGCACTGTAGGGCAACGCCGACAGACGGCTGACGCCTTCGGATCGGGATGAGGTCACCACGGGAATAAAATCCTGACCGGAAATTGGCAAAGCCCGGAGTTGTTTTGAAATCTCAGGTGTGCCCGGGGTGGTGGGCGCAATTTCCACCCGGAACTGAAGTGATTGCAGCAGGGTGTTTTCGCGCAAGGTGACGCTGATGGGAACCACCATTGTGGAGCCCGGTCCGGCTGTCAGGTCGCGGGTGATTCCGATCTCATTGACCGGGCTGGCGCGGCCGCCGGTGACCTCGCTGAACTGTCCACCAACAAACGCCTTCAGTCGCAGCGAACGCAGATCGCGGAGTGTTTCCCGCCAGGGAATCGTGCCGACGCCTTCGCTGAGTGTTACCTGCAGACTGTTGGTGTTTGGATCGGTTCCGTCCGTGGTGTAATAGACTCCGTTTTGGAAAAACGCGTTTGTGTTGGGGTTGATGACACGGATGTTGTGTCCAAGAGGAAAGTAGCCCCATTCGGGTGAAATCACGGGCAGCTCCACCGGTCTGTCAAATTCCTCGTCCGTTCCGGTACCGCCCGCCGTGAGATCCGACCCGGTGACTTCGCGCACGAGATGATAGAAAGCCTCCGAGGTGTACACGGTGCCGTCGGTGGCGACCGTGACCGCGACAGGCTCCCGGGCTTCGGAGAACTCGGCGGTGCCGTCAAACCAACCCGGAAGAATCACCGGGTTGCAGTTCAGGCATTCCGGTCCTTCCCACCGATCCGGCGAGATTCCATATAACGTAGTCACTCCGCCATCGGTGCCGACCAACCGAACGCGGTGGTTTCCCCGGTCGGCGATCACGAGGCTGCCATTGGGCGCGAGGGCGATTCCCTCGGGTTGATCGAACATGGCCCGGGCGAAAGTGCCGTCCCGAAATCCGGCGGTGCCGGAACCGATCTGGGTCACGCGTTGTCCGGTGTCCGGGTGAATAAAAACGATGCGGTTTGCGCCGGACTCACTCACGGCGACCAGGCCACTGCCCAGGACGGCCAATCCGGCCGGTGCGTTCAAGCCTTCAGCGAGCATGGTGGAAATGCCGGTCGAGGGATTGATCCGGAACAGACGTCCGCTCGCGTCGGTGACGTAGAGTTTGTCCGAGCCATTGATGGCCAGAGCGCCTGGATCCTGCAGGCCTTCGAACTGCGGGCTCACGGTTCCAAACCGATCGATTTTCCAGACCACGCCATCGCCGGCGGTTAAGACCAGCAATTCATTCCGGCTGTTCGATGCCACCGCCACGGGACGATCGAGTCCCTCCAGAAGAGTGCTGGCGCGGTTGTTCAGGACATTCAGTTTGCGAACGGCCCCATTGCCGGTGTCCGCAACATAGAGGTTGCCGGTTGCGTCAAGCGCCAGTCCGCCGGGTTGATGGAACTGCGAAGCCTGGAGCGAATCGCCGTCCACAAATCCGGAATCGGGTCCCGCGGGTGCGAGCCTTCCTCCACCCAGGGTGCGTACGTTCACCTGACCACTGCTGGCGACAGCCGATGCAGCCAGCAGCAATGCGAGAGAGCACTGGCTGAAAAACCGCGAGAACGTTGCGCCTGGTGTCATGATCCTGGAGGTTGCCGATTCGCTCAATCCTCCGGTTCGGGAGGGTTTGAGGGTTGATCTGGAGAAAAGGGTGCCTGATTCGGCAGCTCGGGTTGTCTGGTGCCCAAGTACCCGGTTTGAGCCTCCTGGAAATCCGTGTTCTGGACAATGGTGGGCGTGACGAAGACGATCAGGTTCGATTTTGTACGTTCCTTGGTGTCGCTTCGGAAAAGCCGGCCGATGCCGGGCAGATCTCCCAGAAGAGGGACCTTGGTGTAGCTCTTGCTTGAGGTGTCGCTGATCAGGCCGCCCATCACCAGGGTGTTGCCGCTCGGAATCACGACCTCGGTCTCCATTTTTCGGATGGCGTAGACATTGGCCTCGTTGAGGTTTCCGTTGATGATCTGGCGGTCTTTGGAATCGATGTTGGAAACCTCGGGTGTGACTTTCAGGACGACGTTGCTGCTGGCCGAAATGCGGGGCGTGACCTTGAGGATGGTGCCGAGATTGGTGTAGGTGATTTTCGCGGTCGGAGGTGTCTGAGCCGACCCCGGGGTGATTTCGAAGATCGGGTACGCCCGTGTAACCGAGAGTGTCGCGGTCTGGTTGTCGGAGGTGACCTGCCGCGGCAACGCGACGACTTCGGTGTCCGAGTCGCGACTCAGAAACGAGAGTACGGCACTGACTCCGTCGGCGTTCAGGAAGGCGACCTCGGGATGCAGTCCCCGCGCGGTATCCATGCTCAGCCCTCCCGCGCCCAGATCGGTGATGAGTTCGGTGGCGGAGCTGGATCTGGGAGTGGAATCGACCGTGCGCCCACTTGGCAGCGTGGTGCTGACGGGTTGGCCCGGCAGTTGAGTCGTCGTGGTTCCGCGAGTGCGCCCGTTTCCGAACGACACATTCTGAGCCTCCAACGTGCCTGACCAGTCGATGCCCTTGATTGATTTCGGGTTGCTCGATGTTTCCAGCAGTTTCGCTTCGATCAACACCTGCTTGGTTGGTTTGTCGAGTTGCACCACCAGATTGGTGACCGCCTCCATTTCCGCCTCCGTGGAAACCAGAACCAGCTGACTGGTGCGCGTGTCAGCCCCGACCTTGCTCCTGGGGTCGGACAGGGAGGTGGTGATGAGCTGGGTGATGTTGGTGGGATTGCTGTATTGCAGTTGAATGATGCTCGTGATCAGAGGGGCGAGGGTTGGTTTCTTGCTCACCCGTGCAATCCCGGTCTTTGAGTTGGGAACGAGGATCAGGCCATGAATGTCGAGAATCTCGGTCAAGGCGTCTTCGGCGCTCACATTGTCCCAACGCACGGAGACCATCGGAATCATGGGCTTGCCGTCCGGTCCCTGGGAAGCCGCGTTGGTAAAGGTGACACTCGGGTCGATGTGCAGATTGATGTTGGCGGATCGGGCGAGAAACTGAATGGCTGCCGGCAGCTCGTGGTCGAGGCTGAGCGGCCCCTTTTCGTTCGCCGGATCGACCTCCCGAGGCGGTGCGGCGGCAGCCGCGGCTTCCGCCGAAGGTTCTGCCGTGCCGGGTTGATCGGGCGACTGGACAGGCGCTGCGGTGGCGTGCGGCGGATTTCCGGTTTGGGAGTCCTGCTCCTGCCATGCAGCCGCCGGGCGTCCGGATAGGCCCAGACCCACTGCGACCAGCAGGGCCAGTTTGATTTTTATAAACATTTTCAAACTTTCACAATTAGATCCGATCGTCCGGGCGCGTTTCGTGCAAAAGTTCCGTCCCCGGCCCTCATGGTTGCGCGGGTGGGCTCAGGCGCTTATACCCGGGCTCGCCCTCAACACGAATCAAGACCGAATCTTTGCCAATTTCCAAACACTCAATCCTGACCGTGTGGGTCTCTTCCCCGCCCTGACTGAGGGGAATGGTGACCTGTACGGTGCCTTCCTCTCCCGGCGAAAAAATCGTGTTGTTGATCAGGACCAGCGGTCTGGTGGCGCTTGGGCGCAGCCCGGTGATCGCCAGATAACTCGACAGGGGGAGCTGCGGTTTGGTTTCCACCACCGCGGGATCAGCCGTTGCCACGCTGGGAATCCGTTGGGATAAGGGAAAAAAAGGGTCTTTACCACCGGGAACCAGCTCGAACAAAGCCTGTGCGCTTCGGACCCCATCGGTTGGATCCGCGGATTCCGCGTCCGCCGGCGTTGCCCCGGCAGTCGGGGATTTTTTCGGTGCCGACCCCGTGGTCGGCGGCGTGGAACTGGAACCGCACCCTGTCATGAATCCTCCGAGAAGCAATACGGGGGCCAATCTCAATAATCTGAAACTCACCGCGTGCAGTTGGAGAAGGGGGCGCATGATCAAAAGGCGGCGACGGCAACGCCGGTGGCCACGGCCAGGAGCGGAGCGATCCGCTCGATGTCTCCCAGCTGTTGCGGTGGCAATCCGAGGGTGAGGAAGCTGGTTGGGTTCCAGGTTTTGCAGGCCACCATCAGTTCACTCTGAAGGCTCTCGATGATGAAGGGCTGGAGTGCGCTGCCTCCGCTCACGAAGACCTCCGAGATGGTTTTATCCTCCTGTTTCTCAAAAAAATCGATCGAGGCCCGCAGTTCCCTTCCGAGCGGTGCCAGGAGCATGGAAAGAAACGGTTGCACCTCTTCAGAACCCTCACACTTGAGTCTCTCGGCTTCTTCGTACGAGATGCTCATCGCTTCCATGAGTCCGCGAGTCAGATGGTCGCCGCCGATTCCAACGACCCGGTTCAACCCCAGTTCGGTGTTGTCGAGGATGCAAATGCTCGAGCTTTTAAAGCCAATGTCCACGAGCGCCACGCTGCCCTGGGAAAACAGCTCCGGTTGGGCCAGCTCGAAGGCGTTGGAATTTCCGACCAGATTGGGAACAATTTGTTCGAGCTGGACACCGGCACTTTTTGCGCCCTCCTGACAGGCATCGATCAAACTCTTCTTTGCCCCGCCCACGAGCGTGCGGCTTTTCGGAGGCTTGCCGGCCTCGGGCTTTTCAGCGCCCGGGCGGTTGGGAAGGATGTGGCAATCGAATACATGATCGGACAGATCCTGTTGCAGGTAATTCTTGCTATTGTACCGAAGCATCAGGCGCATGTCGGCGACGGGGACCGTGGGCAGCTCGACCGGGCGCAGCAGCGAATCGGTCGAGCCAATGATCAGGACCACGCTCTTGGGCTTGGACTCAAACCGTGGAAGCAGTTCCTTGAGAATCTTCGAGATCGACTCGGCGGTGGGGGTTTTCTCAAGCGGTGCCGCATCCTGGATATAGAATCCGGTCAGCTCGAAACCATGGCCGTGGCGTTTTACCTGAACCGCCTTGGTGGTACGCGAGCCCATGTCGACGGCCACCACCTGGGAACGTTTCTTGGTCAGGGATCTCTGAAAGGACAACGCCATTGCCTGCACAGTGTCCACGCTTTGCAGGACGATTTCAAGAAGCAACTGTGCCCTGAAACCCGGTCCGCAAAGGCGTTACCAATTGCAACGGAAGGGAGTTCTGCGGGGGCCGGGCTCAGGCCAGGATATCCCGGACCACATTGCCATACACATCCGTGAGTCGGAAATCCCTGCCTGCAAACCGGTAGGTCAACGCTTCGTGATCGATTCCCAGAAGGTGCAGCAGGGTTGCGTGTAGATCATGGAAATGCACCTTGTTTTCAACCGCGTAGTAGCCGTAGTCATCGGTGCTGCCGTACCGCAGTCCGCGTTTTACACCGCCCCCTGCCAGAAACATGCTGCATGCGTGTGGGTTATGGTCCCGCCCATCGCGACTGCCCTCGGACACGGGAGTCCTGCCGAACTCCCCTCCCCAGACCACCAGCGTGTCCTCCAGAAGTCCGCGGTCCCTGAGGTCCCGGATCAGGCCGGCGATCGGTCGGTCGACCTCGGAGGCGTTCTGAGCGTGGTCCTTGCGGAGGTTGCCGTGTTGGTCCCATTTGTAGCTGTGGGTCACCTGCACAAAGCGCACGCCCGCTTCGGCGAATCGCCGCGCCATCAGGCATTGAATGCCAAAATTGCGGGTGGTGGGTTCATCAATGCCATACAATTTCCGGGTGGCCTCGGATTCGCCGCCAATATCCTGCAGCTCCGGAACCTGGCGCTGCATGCGGAACGCCAGTTCGAAGGATTCGATCCGGGATTCCAGGTTGGTGTCCGGTCCCCAGTGATCCAGATGATCCCGGTTTACCCGGCTCAAATAGTCCAGCTCGAGCCGTTGCAGGTCTGTCGGAATCTCGCTGTTTCCAATAAACGGGATCTTCGCCTCTTCCGCCTTCGATCTGGAGGTGCCGATCGGTGTGCCCTGGTAATGAGCCGGCAGAAAGGAGGAGGACCAGGCATTGACTCCGCCGTGCCCGAGTGTGGGACAGATCGTGATGAAACCCGGAAGGTTCTGGTTTTCGGTGCCCAATCCGTAAGTGATCCAGGAACCCATCGAGGGCCGCACAAAGGTGTCCGACCCGGTGTGCAGTTCCAGCAGGGCTGCGCCGTGGCGTGAATTCGAGCCGTGCATCGAGTTGATGACGCAGAGTTCATCGGCCAGAGCCCCGACGTTTGGGAACAGGTCCGACACATGAATTCCGGACTGGCCGTATTGTTTAAAATCCCAGGGAGAAGCCAGCAGGTTACCCGTTTTGCCCGAAACGATTCTGGGTTTCTCCCCCGGGAACGGTTTTCCGTCGTCCCGTTTCAAAAGCGGTTTGTAGTCGAACGTGTCGACCTGCGAGGGGCCGCCGTGCATGAACATGAAAATGACACGTTTGGCCCGTGGCGGGAACATCGGCGGGCGGGCCCGCAACGGGGATTCCGCCCCCGGGGCTGCTCCGGCGGCCTGCGTGCCAGCGCACAAACCCGCCAGGGCCAGGCTGCCGAAGCCGATGCCCGATCGGCGGAGCATCTCACGTCGACTCATCGGGTGAGGGCCGAACTGGTGACACTGAAAAGAATCCTGAGGCATGGGCGTCAGTTTAAATAAAGCGTTTCGTTGGAGGCCATCAACACCCGGCAGAGCCCCTGCCAGGATCGCACCTGCCGATCGGTGTCCGTGCTTGGAAGCGCTGCCTTGTAACGTTCCACGAATGCGAGGCCGTCGGTCACCTCGCCGGGGGTCGGCTCCCTGCCGAACAACCGGACATAGGCTGCGATCACGCGTCCCGGGTCGTCGAGATCCGCTCGACCGATCAGGCGCTCGGCCATGCGCCGGGATTGATCCAGCACGATCTCGCCGTTCATCAGGAAGAGCGCCTGGGGCGCGACCGTGGTGGAGGCTCTCCGGCCGTTGAGCACGCTCGGATCCGGGAAATCAAAGGCCTGGAACACGTCGTACACCGCGCTGCGCAGGATCGGGAGATAGACCGAGCGACAGGCAAAGCGGTAGGTCCCCTGCTTTGAACCCGTGCCGGTCACATAACTCCGGTTTTCCTCCGGCAACCGCTGGCCGTGCATGGTGAACTCAAGTCCCTCGCCCGCTGCCAGCAGGGAATCACGGATCTCCTCGGCCGAGAGCCGGCGCCGTGGAAACCTCCACCACAGGCGGTTTTCCGGATCCTTCGCATACGCCGTTTCGTTGTGGGTGGTGCTCATCTGGTAACTGGAAGAGAGCAGAATCAAGCGGTGCATCTGTTTGAGGCTCCACGCCGATTCCTGGAACCGGTTTGCCAGCCAGTCCAGGAGCGGCAGGTTCGACGGGAGCTCTCCGAGGCGTCCAAAATTATCGGTGGTGCGCACCAGACCCTCTCCGAAATGCCAGAGCCAGATCCGGTTTGCCATGACCCGTGCGGTCAGCGGATGTTGCTCGTCGGTGAGCCACCGCGCCAGTTCCAGTCGGCCGCTTGCGCCTTCGGCAATGCCGGGCTCATTCCCGGCCGCCAAACTCACCGGCACGCCGCGCCGGGTCTGATCTCCCAATGTGAGATAATTCCCACGCACGTGCACCTTGAGGTCCTCCGGTTTTCCTTCGCGCACTCCCATCGCCCGCGGCAGAACCAAGGCCGTTTCCTGAAGTTCCTTCTTTTCCGTGCGCAGACGCGCCACTTCATCGGTCGACGTCTGGGTATAGAATCGCGCGGGTTCCTTGGGAAGCTGGAACGGCCCTTTCGAATCGTGCAGGATCTTCCGGGCCGCCTCGAGTTCCTCATCCGCCAGAGCGTCCCCTTTTCCGGGATCCGCGTTCGCCTGCAGATCCGTCCAGGCCTGTTGGGCCTTTTCGAAGCGCACCCGGATCCGGCCGATGATCTCGCTGGATTCCCCGGCTTTGTCCTCCAGAAAGGGAGCCCAGAATTCTCCGGGTTTGCCGATCACGCTCGTCAGGTAACCGGTCCACCTTTGCAGGACTTCGAGGTTCAGGCCCGATTCCGCGGCTGCTTCTTTCAGCGCCTCCTCAGCAGGTGCGGATTGGGAGCCGGCGGGAAACCCGGTCAACCGCGCCGCCGTTTCGAAATAGGCACCGGCCCGTTTGCGTTCTGTCTCCAGGAATTCGCGGTCGGCCTGTTCGATTCGTTTCTTCAGGGCCTCGTCCGTTGAACGAATTGCTTCATCGATCTCTCTTGCCTTCGCCTGCTCCGCTTCCGAAGCGAGGGTGTATTCGTGCCATTGAGCCACCACATTGAAATTTTCCATCGTGTGGGTGGATTTGAACACGCTGGCAATGCTGTAGTAATCGGCAGTGGAAATCGGGTCGAATTTGTGATCATGACACCGGGCGCATCCGAGGGTCATGCCCATAAACGCACGGCCGACCGTGTCGACCTGTTCATCCACGATGTCCATTTCCATCTTCCGGCCATCGTCACAGGCGAGCATCTTGGGGCCGATCGAAAGAAACCCGGTGGCCACCAGGCGGCGGTATTTCTCCTGTGAAGTCTCATCGGACGCGGGCGTCACCAGATCCCCCGCCAGTTGCTGCTGCACAAACCGGTTGTACGGAAGATCGTCGTTGAAAGCGTCGATCACGTAGTCGCGGTAACGGAACGCATTGGCATACGCCAGGTTTTCGTCCAAACCGTTCGAATCCGCGTACCGGGCGACATCCAGCCAGTGGCGTCCCCATTTCTCGCCATATCGGGGAGAAGCCAGAAGTCGTTCGACGACCCGTTGGAAAGCCTCGGGCGAGGGGTCGGACAGGAACCGGTCGATCTCCGCGGGGGTGGGGGGAAGTCCGATCAGATCATAGGTCACCCGGCGAATCAGGTTTCTGGGGTCCGCTCCGGGTGCGGGTTCGAGGCCAGCGTCCCGCAATCCCTTCAATACAAATGCGTCGATCCCGGATTGGACCCAGGCCGAATCAGCAATCCCCGGAGGTGCGGTTGTCGCCAGGGGCTGAAACGCCCAAAAGGTCTCCGGGTTCGGATCGATCCCGCGGTCGTCGACATCAGCTCCGGACAACAGAATTCCCGAGCCAACCGTGATCAGCAGCCAACCAAACAGTCTGTTAATGCGTGTCGTCAGTATCCAGAGAGTTGTGTTTGAGCTGGCAGAGTAGGGTCCCGGGCCCCGGGAGTTCAATACCAAACATTTCATGGGAATTCGCTACACCCCCGGCCCGCCGCATGGATTCCTCTTGCTTCACGCTGGACAATATGGTGATATTCAATGCAATCCAAACACGAAGAACGTTTTCGTTTCGAAGACGTGTGTCCCGATGTCCCGGCTCCGTGAGCCGGGAAACAGCCAATCAAAGGCAACACCACTCAAGATCAACTCCAATCCAACCTATGCGAAAATATATCCATGGACCCCTGCTGGCCCTGTTTGGGATAGCGGCGCTCTTCGGACCGGCCTCGGCTGCCGGTGCCGACACCACACCGCCCACGGCTCCCGGAAATGCGAAGGTTGCCGTTGCGGGCACCCGGTTTGTAAGGCTCACCTGGGACGCCGCAACCGACGACTCGGGATCGGTCAGCTACGAGGTCGAAGAAGACGGCGTATCTCCCGCGCAGGCGGTGAGCGGCCTGGAATGGACCGACATTGCCTTGGCTCCGGAGACGAGCCACAGCTACCGTGTTCGTGCGGTGGACGCCGCTGGAAACGCATCCGCGTGGCAGACGTTGACGACCAAGACGGTTGCTGAAGTCGACGGCCCGGGCTACCTCCTGGGACTCATCTTCGATGGCATTCCGAATACGGATATCGCTTCGCTGGTGTTTTCCGATGCGTTCTATGACAACAAGCCGACGCGCGCTGTCTACATGAACGGATTGGACTTCAAGGCGTATGGAGACAACTACGGCATCCTGATCACCGGTGTGCTGACGGCTCCGAAGACCGGGCAGTTCGACTTTTTCATACGCAGTGACGACGCTTCGCAGTTTTTCCTGAACGAAACCGGACCGGAGCTGCCGAGGCCTGATTTTGATCTCTACATTGCGGAAGAAACCGGGTGCTGCAATGTGTTCCAGGAAGTGGGAGCGTCGCAGACAACACAGGTGCCCATTTCGCTGACGGCTGGCAAGAAATACGGCTTTGCCTTTGTTGTGAAAGAAGGCGGCGGCGGCGACTGGGGACAGGTGGCCATGCGCGAGGTCGGAGATCCGACTCCGGCGGCGAAGCTGCAACCCATTCGCGGCGACATTCTGACCGGTAAGATTGACCCGGTGGGAGCGGAATTATTCATCACCCAGCAGCCCAAGAACACCTTCGGTGAAGAGGGATCCTTCGTGGCGTTCACGGTCAAGGGTGAAGTCAAATCCCCCTACGGACTGCGGGCGTATTATCAATGGAAAAAGGGCGGCCAGCCCATCGCCGGTGAAACCTCGGACACTCTGTTCCTGAGGAACCTCACTTCGGCTGATCAGGGCGAATACACGGTCACGCTGGATACCATGGGCAAATCGCTCACGTCCAATCCGGCCACCTTGACCGTGGTGCCCCCGGGGCAGCTTCCTTCGGGTGGAGGCGGTGGATCGGTGGATGTGCGTGTTGCCAGCGGTCTGGATGACGCCGAAGAACACGTGACGGAAGGCAATTCCATCGACATCACCAGCAGCGATCTGGAACTGCCCGATGAAGGCGGCGGCGGCGACCTGCAGGAAATCGGGATCCGGTTCCAGA
>JAIPJX010000110.1 GCA_021733945.1 Verrucomicrobiota bacterium
CCCTGCAACCCGGCTCGCCGGGACGGTTCGCGCTACCCAAAAGCGGTAGAGGACTACCGCCGTCCAAGACGCTTCGCCTTGGTGGGGGGCGCGCACTCAACTTCGTTCGTCATCGACGAAGAATTCTGTCATGCACCCTCCAGGGAACTGGAGCGCGTTTCGTGCGGAGTCCGGAACCGTTTCAAGAAGCGACCGAACACTCTCCTTCTGTTTTTCCTTTTCACCGCCGGTTTCGGAAGCATTCTCGAAGCGTGAACAATCAAACAAACCAGGGCATTCTTCACCCATGCCATCCAAGGGAATGATCCCCTTCGCGACAGGCCAACGTTGGGTGAGCGAGACCGAACCGGAACTGGGGCTGGGCACGGTCCTGAAATCGGACAACCGGACCGTTGACATTCTTTTTCAAGCCCACGGCACCATCCGGCAGTATGCCTGCGGCAATGCGCCATTGCGACGGGTCCAGTTTGGTGCCGGCGATACCATCAAACATCAGGACGGCCGAACCCTGAAGGTCTCCCAAGTGACCGGGGAAGCCGATTGCATGGTCTATGTGTGTGGTCAGGATCGTTTTCACGAATCCGAGCTGAGCGCCGAACTCAGCCTGCGCGGGCCACAGGATCGCGTGCTCAACGGCCATTTCGACGAGCTCGAAACATTCGATCTGAGGCTCGAAACCCTGGAACACCAGCATTGGCGGCGCCAATCCGAAGCCCGCGGTTTCGTGGGCGGACGCATGGACCTGATCCCTCACCAAATCTACATCGCGCACGAAATCACCTCGCGCCATGCGCCCCGGGTTCTGTTGGCGGACGAAGTGGGGCTGGGGAAGACCATCGAATCGTGCCTCATCGTCCACCGACTCCTTGCCAGCGGGCGTGCCGAGCGGGTCCTGATCCTTGTGCCCGAACCCCTGATCCATCAGTGGTTCGTGGAGCTGCTGCGGCGGTTTAATCTTTGGTTTCACATCTACGACGAGGAACGTTGTGACGCGATCGAATCCGCCGAAGACCCTGAAAACCCCTTCCTGAGCGATCAATGGGTGCTTTGCGGGATCGGTTTGTTGGCGAAGAACCCGCGCCGAACGGAACAGGCGGTGGCCGCCGGCTGGGATCTGCTGGTTGTGGATGAAGCCCATCACCTGAGCTGGAACGAACAGGTTCCCAGCCCGGAATACGCCCTGGTGGAAGCTCTGAGCAGGGTGGTTCCCGGATTGATCCTGCTGAGTGCCACCCCGGAACAGTTCGGACTCCAAAGCCATTTCGCCCGGCTCCGGCTCCTGGACCCTGACCGGTTCCACAGTTTTCAAGCCTTCTGCAGGGAATCCGGAGACTACAAACCCGTCGCCGAAATCGCAGCGCGCCTGCTGCAGGGCCAATCGATCACCGAGGAAGACACCGATCGGGTTGCATCACTCTTCCCGGCGGAATCCCAATCGCTGCGCGAGCGGATGAAGGCGGCTGCAACCGACCCGGCGGGACGTGAAGCGTTGATCAACGACCTGATCGACCGCCACGGAACCGGAAGGGTGATGTTCCGAAACACACGCGCCACGATGAGCGGATTTCCAGTCCGAATCCCCCGACTCGTCGCTCTGGACACACCGGAGCCCGATCCGGAGCTGCTGGAACGTCTGGCTCGCGAGCACATGCAGGACACACAACAACGGGGAGTCGACCCGGGATCCCCGGCACCGGACTTCAGCAACGATCCGCGCGTGATCTGGCTTGCTGACCTGATCCGCCGTTTGCAGGGTGAAAAAGTGCTTCTAATCTGCCGGACCCGGTCCAAGGTGGAAGCGATTGACCAGGCCCTCCGGGCCCGGCTCAAGGTCAACACCGCCCAGTTCCACGAGGAGCTCGCGCTGGTTCAACGGGATCGCAACGCAGCCTGGTTTGCGGATCCCGATGGAGCCACCCTGCTTCTGAGCTCGGAGATTGGAAGCGAAGGAAGGAATTTCCAGTTCGCCCACGACCTGGTGCTCTTCGACCTGCCTTCCGATCCCGAACTGCTCGAACAACGCATCGGCCGCCTCGACCGAATCGGCCAGGACCGGGATATCCAGATCCACATCCCTTACGTTCCGGGCAGCGCCCAGGCCGTCCTCGTGCGCTGGTATCACGAAGGGCTGCACGCCTTCGAACAAAGCCTGCACGGTGGCAGGGAACTGCTGGAGCAATTTGGCAAACGCGTTGCCGACCTGTCGCTCGACTACCACGAAACCGCCGACCAGGAAGGCCTGGAAGCGCTGATTCAGGAAACCACCACGGCACGCCGCGAGCTGCTCCAACAGCTCGAAGCGGGTCGGGACCGGCTCCTGGAACTCAACTCCTACCGGGCTGCCATCGGGGAACCGCTCATCCAAAAGATTGCCGAGCTGGACCGGGACACACGGTTGGAAACCTACATGACCCGAGTCTTCGACCATCACGGAATCCATGTGGAGGAACTCGGCGGGCGCACCTACCGGCTCGGGTCGAACGGCGTCTTCGCAGACCTGTTTCCAGGGCTGCCCCAGGAGGGTTTGACGGTCACCTGCGATCGCCAGGCGGCGCTGGCCCGGGAAGACATTACGTTCCTGTCCTGGGATCACCCGGTTGTGACGGGAGCAATGGATCTGATCCTGGGCAACGAAACAGGCAATAGCGCCTTCGCCTGGTGGCCTGATCCCCAATCCCGGTCCCTGCTCCTCGAAGCGGTCTACGTCCTGGAATGTGTTGCCCCGGCATGGTTGCACGCCGAACGGTTCCTCCCTCCCACACCGATTCGTCTGGTTGTGGACAGGAATGCAGCCGATCTGACCCTCGACCACCCCACCTCAATCCTCTCAAAATCGCTGCGAACAGCTCCGATTCCCGCGATCCTTGACACCGCCGAGGTCAAGCACCGGCTTTTGCCGACCCTGTTCGAGACCACCCGGACCCTGGCTGAAGCGAGAGGGGCGACGCTCATTCTGGAAGCGACCCAACACCTGGAAAACCGCCTGGGCCCCGAAATCGAAAGACTCAAGGCCCTGAGCCTGGTGAACCCAAATGTCCGGGCCAACGAAATCGAATTGGCGACCCGGCAGCTTGAGCTGCTTCGGCATCACCTCGGCACCGCTCGCCTGCGACCCGATGCGTTGAGGGTGATTTGGAAAGGCCCCCAGCTCTAAAAACCGGCAAAAACCCAGATGGCGGAACCACTCCCTCGATTCCCCGTTCGATCGGGCACCCCGTTTCGATTTGAATGTGGATTGACAGGGTTGTTTTTTTAGAGGAATGATCAATTTCGTGTGCGAGGACAGATGTCCTACCATGAGGGTATGAGTGCCGAGTCCGGTACTTTCTGACGAACAAGACGGTTTTTCTTGCCAGCCAAGGGCCAGATCCGGCGATGACCTTCGCCGAAAACAGCAGCAGGCTCACCATCAACGAAACGTATGACAGACGAAGTCCAGGATTCACCAGCAGCTCCCAGCAATCCTTCCGCCTTGATGTATGGCAGGATAGCCGGAATCTTCGTTGGCGAATGCCAGAAATTCCTGCGCGAAGTCCTGTCTGCAGGCAAACTCAGCGGCAACGAAAAGGTGAAAGACGAATTTCTGGGTGAGTTCCTCTCCATCGCCGATCGTTTTTCGGCGATGGCCACCAAGAAACTAGCGACGTTCCTGAAAAAAAATTCGAAGCTTGGCGACGTGCGCGACACACCGGAGGCCACCCTGGAACGGCTGATTCGGGGTCGGGCTTTCGAGGCAAGCGACTCCCTTCTCATCGATTTTGTCGTCACGTGTAAATCCGGAGGCCTGGGCTCGGTGATTCGGTTGGGCGACCTGTCCAATTCCCGGGTCCTCGAAGTGGCCCAGTCCAGCGCGCGGGAAACGGACCCGGACGACGCCCCGTCCCGCCCTGCCTCCGGTTCAGACACCCGGGGCGCAGCCGTGGTTCGCGTGTTCGACTACACCAACGCACTGGACGCTTTGGCGCACGATTTCCTCGACTATGCAGGCTCCAAGTTGCTTGGTCCGGAGGCCGATTTTAATCTACTCAACGAATTCACCGAAAATTCCCGGCATTCGATCCAGGGGCACGTGACCGAAGTGCAGGCTTACCTGGACGGCTTCGAAGCCGTGCGCAAGAAAAAATGGGACGAAATGCAGGCGGCGGAAAACGAAGCCATCCGATCGGTCGCGCTGCAAGGATCGCAATCCAAGGCCCGCAGCTCCAACGGAGCGGCTTCTCTGATCTTCGGCCTTCTCCTGGAGTTTCCAGTCTTCCTGGTGGTATCGAACGGCATTTCAAACACCTACGTCCTGGGAACCTCCGTGGGAATCGGGCTGATCGGGATCATTCTCATCTTCCGAGGCATCGTCAAATTGACCGGTGACTAGCGAATGCGGCTGACCCGTGCCTCCTGCCCCACGGGAACGGGTTCTCCCGAACCTGATTCGTCGGAAGGATTTTTTTCTTTGTTCACCTTCCGGTTGTGGTATCAATGCTCCCGATTGGCGGCATAACCCTTCGGGCGTGCCGCCACCGGGCATCTCGCCAGAATCAGAGAGAATGTCCCAAGGTTCCAAGCCGGTGAACCACAAGATCCGATTAAATCGATGAAACTTAAGCTAAGATCGTTACGAACAAACCCGGGATCGAGCACTGTCCGGGCGCTTACCCTTGCGTGCCTGACCTGGGTGGCAGGTTGCGGCGACGGGGGGGCGGGTTCCACGGCGGTGGCTGAGCAGCAGCAGGAAATCGCAAGACTCAAGGCTGAAAACGAGGAACTTCCGCAACTTCGGAAAGTGAACGAAGAAGTGCAGCGCCTCAAACTCGAGAATCGTGACTTGGCAAAACTTCGCGGACAGGTCCAGGAACTAAGTCGTCTGAAGACGGAAAACGAACAGCTGAAAGCGCAATTGCAAAACGCCAGGCGCTGAATTCGCTGATCGAAGCGTCGCCACGGACGCAACCCCTCGGATCATGCGCCCTGCATGCAACCAGGCGCACCTTTCCCAACCGGCCCCGCGAGAGGGATCAGCCCCCCGGCATCCTCCCGCTCGACTAATCTGGAAGGACTTACACCGCCCGCCTACCCCGCACCAATCGACGTCCCCACCCCCAGGTCCGCCTCCTGGAAGACGATTCTCCCCGCTGAACCGGGATTCCCAGGCAGCTCTGCCCGCCGGACCGTTCCACATCGTTCGCGGACTTTGACGAGAACCGCCTCAAAGGCAGGCTCTCTGAGTGCCCGGTGCGCCAGTTCATCAAAATCTCCGCAGGTGAACGCGAGTTCAACCCACTCCCTAACTTCTTCGGTGAATCCGAGATGATGGCTGTAACAGGCCAACCGGAAGGGGATCAGCGCCCGCCCCGGAAACCGGTCAATGACACTGATCAGGAGATCCCTGGATCGCATTTCCTGATTTCGATGAAACAGACTCTCCGCCTGCAGAACCCAACCGTCAATCCGTTCGGGTGCGAGTTCACAGATCGCCAGAGCCATCTCGAAGGCGGCGTTCCAGAGTTTTCCCCGGGCATAGATCTCCCAACGCACTTCCAGAGTCGCCGGATGAGTCCGCCATGCGGGAATCATGCGATCCAGCTCCCTGCTCGCCTCAATACAGTTCCCCAACTCCACCCATCCCCGGGCGGAATTCAGACAGTGGTCCATCAAAATATTGTTCATAAGGACAAATCCGTTTGCCTTGCTTCGTCGCTACCCAACATCCATGTCGGAGCCCTCACCTCCGGTTGAATCCATCGGTGCCAGCCAGGGGTACAATCGGCAGGTTTTAATGGAACTTTAGGGCAAAAACATCAGACGGAGAGCCGTTCCAAAACGCTTTTAAGCCGTTGACATCAAACTCTCGCGCAAATATCGTTGGAACTGAAATCCCGAGGTGGGAGGAATCCCCCCGCTAGCAAACAGAATACCGTGGAACCAAGTTCAACAGCTGAAACTCCAATCAAATACAAGCTCGCCCACATTCACACGCGAGGAGTTGATCTCATCCTCATCCCCGTAGAGCGGACCATCGAAACTCAGCCGATGTCTGAACAGGAGGAAGCCT
Organism: Verrucomicrobiota bacterium; assembly: GCA_021733945.1. Classification (GTDB taxonomy): domain Bacteria; phylum Verrucomicrobiota; class Verrucomicrobiia; order Limisphaerales; family SIBE01; genus JAIPJX01. Next base: position 6,047 of record JAIPJX010000110.1, read on the forward strand.
TGAAAGGCTTCCAGCAGGTGGCAAACTCGGCAGGCTTGCGCGGCAGCGTCATTCTGGTTTGGGACAAGGGCGGCGGCGCGACCGGTTTTCTCGCCGAGACCCACCTGCAACCGGTGATGACCAAGATCACCTACCAACTCGTGCATACGAAGATCAATCGCGAGATGATCCTCAAACGCGCGGGTCGGCTGGCAAACCTTCCAGACCCCGGCAACCCGGCAAGCGCGACCGGATCGGTCATCGCAGGGGTCGCCTCCTCAGTCACGTCGCCAACCGACTCCGGTCGCGGTGCCGAAACTCCCTCCAATTTCCAAACCGCCAAGGTGGACACTGCGCTGGACACCTTCAACAGGGACAAGGTCGAGGCATTCAAGCAAAAGAGCGGCAGCGGCCTGATGACCTTGCTCTTCACCGACATCGTCGGCTCCACAAAACTCAAGCAGGAACTCGGTGATCATGCAGCGGTTAAACGCATGCAGCAGCATCATCAACTGGTGCGCGACATTCTCCGGGGCATCCCGACTGGCGAGGAGATCTCCACGGCCGGCGACTCGTTTTTCATCGTTTTTGAAAAACCATCCGACGCCGTCAAGTTCTCGCTCCTGCTCCAGTCCAAGCAACGAAAGCTGGCCCAAACGTCCATCATCCCCATCTACGACCGGATTGGAATCCATGTGGGCGAAGTTTTTATCGAACGTACGGAAGGATCCACAAAACTCAAGGACCTGTTCGGCATCCAGGTCGACACCTGCGCCCGGGTCATGTCTCTGGCCGAGGGTGACCAGATTCTACTCACCCGGTTTGCTTTCGACAACGCCCGGCAGGTTTTGAAGGGGCAGTCGATCGAAGGCGTCGGACCGTTGCGATGGCTCAACCACGGCCCCTACGTGCTCAAAGGGGTGGAAGACCCTCTCGACATTTGCGAGGTTGGCGAAGAACTCTATGCGGTGCTCAAGGCACCATCGGATTCAGAGAAGGTCCAGCGGTATTATCCGCCGGGAACCCAACCGGCCGACCCCACACGCACCGGACCGCACGTGGTGGTCAGTCGCCGCTCGGGAGGCCGCAGCGTGTTCCCAAGCCGATAACCGAATGCGTCCGTCCACCGCCACCATCACTATCCGATCCATTAGGACGGAATAGCACCGATCCACGCTCAACGATCGAACCATTCAGGAACCATGCCTTTATACGAGTACGAACTCTGCGAAGGCGATTGTATTGCCTGCGGAGGCAGGTTCACCCTGCGCCGACCCTTGTCCGCGAAACCCCTGACTCACTGCCCGGCCTGCAAAAAGCCGGTCCGAAAGCTGATTTCGACCTTTAATTCCCCCCTCAAACTCAAGCCCGTCTCGATCAGCGACGCCAAAGCCGCCGGTTTCACCGTGCTCAAGAAGCTCGGAAAAGGGGAATACGAACGACAGTGATCGTTGTCAAACGCCAGGTCCTTCCTCGGGTCTGTTCACAGGCCTGAGCGACGCGCGCCTCGCATGGGATTCGGGAATCCTGGCGAAGCCATGACAACCCGGTTTCAGGGCGGAATCGGCTGAAAGCTGAGAACCATCATGACACTATGAGTGACCTGGAGATCATCGAATCCGTTGTTTCCCGCACCCATGCACGCCGCCGTCGGCAGAGCGCCTGGCGGGGTGCCTGGACAGGACTGGTCATCGGAGCCGTTTGCTGGCTGCTAACCCTTTTGGCATACAAACTTCTCCCGATCCCTTCAACGACACTGACGGTCGGTGCAATCCTGGGTTTGGCACCCATCGCGATCGGGCTCCTGGTCGGCTGGTCCCGGGGCCCCTCCACCCTGGAGACTGCCCAATGGGTCGACCAGCGCGAAAACCTGCACGAACGCCTCAGCACCGCCATGGAAATTTCTCGCGGGGAAACATCCCAGGCTTGGCGGGATCTGGTCCTGAACGACGCAGGCCGATGCGCCGAACGAATTGATCCAAAACGAATGCTCCCCCTCCGCCTGCCCCGCACCAGTCGCTGGGCGCTGCTCACACTCGCATTGGGCGCCGGTCTGGGTTTCGCTCCCGAATACCGCAGCCCGCTCTATCTCAAGCAGAAACACGAGACCGCGGTCATCAGGGACACCGGCCGGCAACTCGTCGAACTGACCCGGCGCAATCTCCAAAAAAGACCTCCGGCCCTGGAACCAACCCGCAACGCTCTCGACTCCGTGATGGAGCTGGGCGAACACTTGGCGAAAGCAAAACTCACACGCAACGACGCTCTCAAGGATCTGGCAAGCGTTACGGATCAGATCAAGGAACAGGCCCGGGAACTCGGAAAAAACCCCGCCATCAAATCTCTGGAACGTGCCGCCCGCACCCCCAACAAGGGAGGGGCCCCGGGATTCGCCGAGCTGCAGAAAAAGGTCGAAGCGCTACAGACGGCTCTGGGCAATCAGAAGGCCGGCTCCGAAGAATTGGAAAAGCTCAAGGAGGACCTGGAGCGCGCCCGGGAGGCGGCGGCGGGAATGCCCGGGGGCGACTCGCCCGAAGCGCGCTCGGCCCGCGAAGGACTGGCACGATCCCTGGCCGACCTGTCCAAACAGGCGGCCGATCTGGGCATTTCACTGCCCAGCCTGGAAGAGGCCATCGCCGCATTGGCAACGGCTGAAACCGAACGAATGATCCGCGACCTCGAAATCGCCGAAACCGATCTGGAGAAACTCCACCAGCTGGCCAAAAAACTCGAGCAACTCCAGATGGCCGCCGAACGCATGGGCAAGGACCTTCCCGAACAACTCGAGAACGGCCAAACCGAAGTGGCTCAATCAACCCTCAAAAAAATGGCCTCCGATCTCCTGTCGAATTCGCTTTCGCCCGAGTCCGCCAAAAAAATCCTTGAGGAAGTATCCCGTGCCATCAAACCAGCAGATCCCTACGGAGAAGCCGCAAAGCATCTGGAACAGGCAGCCGGACAACTGACCAAGGGAGACCCCCAGGCCGCGGCGCAATCCCTGGCCCAGGCTGCCCGGGAGCTGGAGAGCATCATGGAACAAATGGCCGATGTCGAAGCGTTGATGGCTTCCCTGGGTGCCCTTCAAATGGCCCAGATGTCGATCGGCAACGGACAGAACTGGGGATCCAGCCAAACTCCCAAACGGGGCAAGGGCGGCGGAGGTGGGGCGGGCGTCGGCACCTGGGCCGACGACAGCCGGTGGCTCGAACTGAGTGACATCAGGGAGAGTTGGGACAACTCCGGAGTGGTTCGTCCCAACGAGGATGCCCGTGGAGTTTCCGACCGGGGCGAAGGCCAGCTGGCAGACAACCTCGCCCCCACCAAGGTCAAGGGCCAGATCACCCCCGGTGAGTCCATGCCCAGCATCACACTCAAAGGGGTGAGCATCAAGGGAATGAGCAAGGTTGACTACACGGAGGTCGTCACGGCAGCCCAGGCCGAAGCCCAGAGTGCCCTGAATCAGGATCAGGTGCCGCGCGCCTATCGCGAAGCGGTCCGGGAATATTTCAACGACCGGAACCCATAACCCCCCGATCGCCCCGATGCCGGATGCACCCTCAAAACACACCATTCCCCATCCAGACCGCCCCCCGTTTCGTCCCAACCCGAATCACACGGCGAAACCCAACGTCCGCCCAAATCCGTTCCTGAACCACGCATGAATACCGAGCAACAAATCGACGCGTTTCGCGAAAGTTACGACGTCCTGCGGGACGAGATCGCCAAGGTGATCGTCGGCCACACCTCCATTGTCGAAGGCACCCTGATCGCCCTGCTCTCCGGCGGCCACATCCTCCTGGAAGGTGTGCCCGGACTGGGCAAGACGCTTCTCGTGCGCACCCTGAGCCGCGTCCTGGACCTCTCCTTCAATCGGGTGCAGTTCACGCCGGACCTCATGCCGGCCGACATCCTGGGCACCAACATCGTCATGGAAACTCCGGGGGGCCGACGCGAGTTCCAGTTCCAAAAAGGTCCCATCTTCGCTCACCTGATCCTCGCCGATGAGATCAACCGGGCGACGCCCAAGACGCAATCCGCCATGCTCGAAGCCATGCAGGAAAAGAGCGTGACGGCCGGCGGCGAGATCCGGCGCCTGGCGGAGCCGTTCTTCGTGCTTGCGACGCAGAACCCGATCGACCAGGAAGGCACCTACCCCCTTCCGGAAGCGCAGCTGGATCGGTTCTTCTTCAAGCTGCTCGTCCAATATCCAAGCGCACCGGAGCTGGCGGAAGTGCTCCGCCGCACCACCGAGGGACATCACGCCGAACTCCGGACCGTGATGACCCGGGACCGAATGCTCGAGCTGCAAAAACTCGTGCCCCAGGTGCCGGCAGCCTCCCATGTCAAGGACTACGCCGTGCGGCTCATCATGGCCACCCACCCGAAAACGGAGACCGCTCTGCCGGTGAGCAATCAATATCTGCGATTCGGAAGCAGCCCCCGCGGCGGACAGGCCCTCCTGCTCGCCGCCAAGGTGCGCGCCCTGATCCAGGGACGATTCAACGTCGGATTCGAGGACCTGCAGGCCGTGGCGCATCCGGCGTTGCGTCACCGGTTGATCCTGAATTTCGAGGCGGAAGCCGAGGGCATCACCACCGATCATATCATCGATCAGTTGCTCAGCGAGGTGCCCAAAACCGCCGCAGTGACTGCCTGACCGCCGCACGCCCGATGGCCACCCCTCTCCTCAGCCCCGCCCTGCTCCGCCAACTTGAGCAGTTCCAGCTCCTCGCCCAGCGTCGCGCCAGGAGCACGGCCAGGGGAGAACGCCGCAGCCGCGCGCGGGGTCAATCGGTTGAGTTCGCCGACTATCGCAATTACTCCGTCGGGGATGATTTCCGTTATCTGGACTGGAACCTGTTCGGGCGTTTGGACAAACTGTTTCTCAAATTGTACGAGGAGGAACGGGAACTCCCCGTCACGGTTTTCCTGGATTCCAGCGAATCGATGAATTTCGGACAACCCCTGAAGTTCGACTTTGCACGCCAGCTGGCCGCCGCCCTCGGTTACGTTGCCTTGTGCGGCTTCGACCGGGTTTCAATCGTGTCGTTTCCCGGAAAACCGGAGGAAGCCGCCATCCGCGGGGCGATGCGATCGGTACGAGGCCGACGATCGGCGTTCCGGTTTTTCGACAACCTTTCACGCATCACCGCCGGTGGTGCAGCGCCACTGAACGAAACCCTGCGCCGGGGGGCGCTGGCAGCCCGCGGCTCGGGCGTCGCGGTGGTGCTGAGCGATTTCCTCGATCCGGATGGCTACGAATCCGGGCTCACGGCCCTGGTGGCCCGGGGTTTCCAGGTGACCGCCATCCAGATTCTCGCCCCGGAGGAAATAGACCCCACGGTGTTCGGCGATTTGCGCCTGATCGACTCGGAGAGCGGCGCGATCCAGGAAGTCACCTTCGCAAAACATCGGCTGGCCCATTATCAGAAGACCCTGAACAACTATTGCCAACGGTTGCGCGAGTTCTGCCAGGGTCGCGGCGTCCACTACCTGCCCGCGACTTCGGACGCCGCTCTGGAGCAGGTTCTCCTGAGGCAGCTGCGGGAATCGGAGGTTTGGGGCTGATGCATTTCCTGGCGCCATTTGCCTTTTTCTTCGCGGCAGCCCTGCCGGTGGTCGTGCTCTTCTACCTGCTCAAACGCCGCCGTGTGGTGCGCCTCATCCCGAGCACGCTCCTCTGGCAGAAATTTCTCGCCGACACCCAGGCGAGCGCCCCGTTCCAGAAACTGCGCCACAACTGGCTGTTGATCCTCCAGCTGCTCCTCCTGCTCCTGGCCATATTGGCGCTCTCACGCCCCTATTTTTCCGGCAAATCCGCAGGAGGCCAGCTCCAGGTCGTGATCCTGGATGCATCGGCCTCGATGCAAAGCACCGACGTCTCTCCCTCGCGATTCGAACACGCCCGCGCCGAGGCGCTCCGCCTGGTCGATGCCATGCATGACACCGATCAAATGGTGCTTCTGGTGGCCGGGGCCAGCGCCCAGGTTCGCCAGTCCGCCACCAGCGCGAAATCAGCCCTGCGTCGCGCCCTCCAGGCCAGCTCGGTCTCCGACACCCCCACGCACCTGGCGGACGCCCTCAAGCTGGCCGAAACACTCATCCAGAATCGACCCACCGCCGAGATTCATCTGTTCAGTGACGGCGCCGTGCCGGCGCTGGAAGAATTCGAGAACAGTGGACTGCCTCTGGTCTACCACCAGACAGGCACACGCTCGGAGAACGTCGGCATCACGGGACTCGACGTACGACCCAACCCCGAGAATCCGTCGGAACGCGCCGTCTTCGCCAGCGTTTCCAACACCTCCACCAACACCAGACTCGCAGCGCTGGAGCTGCATCGGGATGGCCAGCTCCTCGAGGTCAGAACCGTCACCCTGGCACCGGGCCAGACCGTTCCCCAGGTATTCCTGGCCTCGCACGACGAAGACGCGATTCTCTCGGTCCATCTCACGGACAAAGACGATCTCTTGATCGACAATCAGGCCTCCGTCGTCAGCCTGCTGCCGCAACCCGTCCGCGTCCGGCTCGCATCGCCGGGCAACCAACTCCTGGCCAGGGCGCTTCGAGTGATTCCCAACGTCATCCTCACCGAATCCGACATCGCTCCAGGACCAGACGAATCGTTCGACCTCGTGGTTCTGGACAACGTGACCCCCGCGGAACTGCCCGCCGGAAACCTGCTCACCTTTAACATCGCGCGAACCGAATGGTTCGACAGCTGGACCACCCTCCCCTCGCCCCCGATTGTCGACTGGAAAAACGCGCACCCTCTGCTCCGATTCGTTAATTTCGACAATGTCCAGATCGCTCAAAGTCTCTCGGTGAAAACCCCGTCCTGGGCGGCTTCCCTGGTTGATTCGCCACAGACGGGATTGATTCTGGCCGGGGAACTCGGGCGCCGCCGGATTGTCTGGGTGGGATTCGATCCGCTGCAGAGCACCTGGCCCCTCCGGATCTCATTTCCGATTTTCATCGCCAATGCCGTCGATTGGCTGAACCCCGCCTCGATCAGCGCCAGCCTGCGCTCCATTCAGTCGGGCACTCCCTTCCGACTGGCGCTCACCGAACCGGTCGGCGAAGCGCAAATCAATCTTCCGGACGGATCGAAACAAACGATTGAAGTAAACCCGCAGACCGGCGAACTGGTCTTCGCGGACACGGCCAGCCTGGGAACCTACCGCATTACCGCGGGAACCAACCAGATTGCCTTCTGCGTGAACCTGCTCGACGCCGCGGAGAGCGACACGACACCGAAATCGGAGTTGAGCTTCGGAAAATACGCAAAAGCCGATTCCACCGAACTGCGCCGCGCCAACCTCGAGATCTGGCGATGGATCGCGGCGGCCAGCCTCGCCCTCCTGATGCTGGAGTGGTGGTACTACCATAGGAGGACCGCATGATCGGCATCGCCCCCCTGCGTCACCGGCTGGCGATGCTTCTGGCCCTGCCCTGCCTGTGGCTCGCCGGGTGCGGTTCGCGAACCGGTCCCACGGTCACGGTTTACACATCGCAGGACCAGGTCTTCGCCGAAGCCATCCTCGATGCGTTCACAAGGGAAACCGGAATCAACACGCGCGTGTTGTACGACAGCGAAGCGGTCAAGACCGTGGGTCTGGCCAACCGGCTGCTGGCGGAACGGGACCATCCACAATGCGACCTGTTCTGGAACAACGAGGAACTGCGCACCCGACAACTAGCCTCGCACGATCTGTTCGAACCAACGAACGGCTGGGCACGTTTCGGATTCCGCACCCGCCGCATCGTGATCAATACGAACCTGCTCGCACTCTCTCTGGCCCCAGCCTCGCTCAAGGATCTCACCAACTCGCAGTGGCGCGGCAAACTCGCCATGGCATTCCCGTTGTTCGGCACCACCGCCACTCATTTCCTCGCACTCCGCGATGCCTGGGGCGAACCGGCCTGGCTGAACTGGTGCCGGGCGCTCCGCGCCAACGACCCCTTGATCGTCGATGGCAATTCCGTGGTGGTTCAACTGGTGGGCCGCGGCGAGGCCGCCATCGGCCTGACCGATTCAGACGACATCGCGGCGGGACAACGCCGGGAATTCCCGATCGTCGCCCTGCCTCTCACCCGGGATTCAACCGCCATTCCCAACACCGTGGCGCTGGTACGCGGCGCTCCACACCCGCAAAACGCGCGACGACTCTTCGATTACCTGCAGACTCCGGCGGTCTCCGAGGAACTCCGGCGCGTAAACGCACTGGAGCCGGGAGCGGAACCGGCGCTTGAACTGACAAACCCGGACTGGTCCTCGCTCCTGGTCCAGCTCGACCGGGCCACCGGGCAACTGAAGCAGATCTTTCTCCGGTGATCGACAGGCACGCATGAACCTCAACCTGCTCATCAACAGCCTGACCGTCAGCCTCGGCGCAACGGGCCTGGCGTGGGCGATCGGGTTCTGTGTCGCCCTCTGGGTCACAGGCCTGCCCGCGCAGTGGAACAGGCGCTTTGTCCTGGGGTCCGTCATGGCCCTGGCATTGCCCCCCTTTCTGGTGACCAACTGCTGGATCCATCTCCTCGGGAACACGGGTGTCATGACTCCATGGGTTCCCTTGTCGATCTATTCGCCGGGCGGCACCGTCTGGATCCTCGGTCTCCTGTACTGGCCGATCCCCTTCCTGCTCATCCAGAGCGCCTGGAACCGGATCGAACCCGCCCAATGGGAATGCGACCCCATGCTCAACGGCGCTCGCCTGGTCCGCTGGGTGCTCTGGCCCGAATCCCGCCGACAAACCGGATTCGCCGTCCTGATCACGCTCGTGCTGACCCTCAACAATTTCGCCGTGCCCGCTCTGCTCCAGACCCGCGTGTTTGCGGCCGAGCTCTGGGTCAGCTTCAATACCACGTTCGATTACTCACACGCCCTCGTCCTGAGCCTGCCGCTGATCGCGGGGCCCGCCCTGCTCCTGCTCGTGTTTCGCCAGAACGACCGCGGGTCCTGGCCCGGATTGACGGGTGGTGCCTCCCCGGAGCGTTTTCGCCGTCAGCTCGGCAACTTCTGGTTTCGTTCAACCGGCGCGCTCAGCCTCTGCGTATTCGCGTTGTCGCTGGGACTGCCCGCCGCTCAGTTGACATCCGAAGCCCGGACCTGGACCGAGCTCTGGCCCGCCTTTGCAGCGGGCAAATCTGCCATCGGTCATTCGTTCCTCTTCGCCGCCGGTGCCGCGACGCTGTCGATCACGCTGAGTTTTGCGCTGTGGCGCTGGAGATTCGCAAACGTTCTCTGGCTGCCGTTTCTGGCTCCGGGAATTCTCCTCGGCATCGGCCTGATCCGCCTGTTCAACCGTCCCGGACTCGCATTTCTGTATCAGGGGATCGGCATCGTCTTCATCGCCTTCCTCGTCAGGTACTGGGCAATCAGCCTGACCGGGGCACGCCATGCCATGGAACACCTCAACCCGGATCTCACGGACGACGCCCGTTTGTGCGGTGCTTCGGGTTGGAACCTATTCCGGCACGTGCATCTGCCGCAGGTGGGCCCGAGGGCCGCGGCCCTTTGGTACATCACCTACCTGCTCTGCCTGTGGGATGTCGAAACCCTGGTTCTGATCGTGCCCCCGGGAGCGGAAACCGTTTCACTTCGGGTGTTCAACCTCCTGCACTACGGCCACAACACCCAGGTGAACGCACTCTGCATCCTTCTGCTCGGACTGGCGATCCTGCCGCTTCTGTTCCACGGTCTGGCCGGAATCTGGACCCGCGCAAGCGCCGGATCCAGCCATCCCTCATTCACCCCGGTGTTTTCCGGGCTCCTCGGAACAACCCTGCTCGTCAGCACCGGATGCGGCGATTCACAGTCCGGGAATCTCGACATTCAAAGCCCTCTGTTCAGCTCCGTTCGGATCATCGGCTCGCGTGGCACCGGGGTTGGTCAATTCAACAAACCCAGATCCCTCGCCATCGATGCATCGGACAATCTCTACGTGGTCGATATGACCGGGCGTGTGCAGAAGTTCTCGCCGGACGGCCAATTCCTGGCCTCGGTGCAAATGCCCCAGACCGACCTCGGCAAACCCAAGGGCATGTGCCGGGACCACGATGGAAACATCATCGTGATCGAACCACACTATTCCCGCGTGAATCATCTTTCGCTCGCCCTCGAGACACTTGCGCAATGGGGATCGAAAGGCACGGAACCCGGGATGCTCTCCCTTCCCAGAGCCGCCGCAGTCACCTCCTCCGGTCAGATCTATGTGAGCGAATACGGACAGGTCGAACGCGTGCAACGCTTCACAGGCGACGGCCAACGCGCCGAACTCCTCATCGGATCGCGAGGCACGGAACCCGGACAATTTAACCGCCCGGAAGGATTGGGGCTCGACGCCGGGGATCGCCTCTACGTCGCGGATTCCTGCAACCATCGCATCCAGGTATTCGATGCGAACGGTCAATTCCTCCGCGCCTACGGCAAACCCGGCAGCGGTCCAGGGGAGTTGAGTTATCCGTATGACGTCCAGATCGACACGTCCGGCCTTCAGTTCGTGTGCGAATTCGGCAACAGCAGGATTCAAGTGTTCGATGCCGATGGCCATTCGCTCGAGATCCTCGGCCAGGCCGGCGCAGCCCCCGGGGAACTGAACAATCCGTGGTCCCTTGCCCTTGATTCCGTCGGCAACCTTTATGTGGCCGACTCCCGGAATCATCGGGTCCAGAAATTCCTCCGTCGAACTCCTTTGAAAGGGCGCTCGTCATGAGCTTCCAGGTCACACATCCCTGGTGGCTGCTGCTGCTCCCGTTCTGTCTCGCCTGGGTGTGGCGCCTCTCCGCCACGTCCAACGTCCACCTCAGCCTGTGGCGCAGACGGTCCGCGCTTGCAGTCCGATTGCTCCTGACCTGCCTGCTGGTCTGTGCGATCGCCGGCCTCCAGTGGCTTCGCCCCCTTGAGGGCATGAACGTCTTTTATCTCCTGGATCGGTCCGACAGCATTCCCTCCGCCCAGCAGGAGGCCGCGCGGGAATACGTGAACCAGTCTGCAAAGAACAAGAAACCCTCGGATGCAGCCGGCGTGCTGGTGTTCGGCACCGACGCCAGCATTGAGTCGTCTCCAAATCCGATGATCGATCTGCAGAAGATCCAGGCCGTGGTGGGCACCGAACGCACCGATCTGGCCAGCGCCATCCGCCTCGGGACAGCCGCGTTTCCCGAGACCGGACAGAAACGGCTGGTCCTGTTGACCGACGGCAATGAGAACATGGGCGACTCGCTGAGCGCGGTCCTGGAGGCCCAGCCTTTGAATGTGACCGTGGACGTCGTCCCGCTGGGCGTTTCGAGGGGACAGGACATCTCGGTTCAGAAACTCAGTCTCCCAAACAACATCAAAAAGGGGCAGACCTTTGATGTCAAGATCTTCGCCCAAACCGACACCCCCCAGTCGGCCACGGTACGACTCTACCGAAACGACCAGTTGCTGGGTGAACAGACCGTGCAGTTGGCTTCAGGAAAAAACCTGTTCACATTCCCCCAGACACTCACCAACCCCGGATTTTACAGCTACGACATCGCGGTGGAAGGCACACACGATCAGATCGCCCAAAACAATCGTGCCACCAGCTTCACCACCGTCCAGGGCGACCCGACCGTGCTGGTGGTATCCTCGGACCCCGATGGCGATCGTGATCTGGTCAATGCCCTGCGTTCCGCGCAGCTGGATGCGCAACTGGTGGATGTACCGACCTTTCAGGGCATCACCCTGGCCGAGATGCAGACCCACGACGCGATCTTTCTGAGCAACATCTCGGCGGGGGATCTGGGCCGCGACCTCATGAACCTGCTCGAGAGCGCGGTCCGCGATTTCGGAGTCGGCCTCGTGTGCGTCGGCGGAGATCAGACCTACGCGGCCGGCGGTTACCGGGACACCCCTCTGGAAACCATCCTTCCGGTCGACATGGAATTGAGCAGCAAGAAGGTCCTGCCGAGCGGTGCGCTGGTGCTGGTCATGCACGGCATGGAGTTCAACAACGGCAATCAGGTCGCCCGCGACATCGCGATCGCGGCTCTGGATGCCCTGGGCCCCAACGATCAGATGGGAGTCGTGTTGTGGGACGGATCGGAGCGCTGGCTGTTCCCACTGACCAAGGTGGGTGACAAGGCGGAGGTCGGACGACAAATCGCCGGGATGAACCAGGGTGACCTCCCGAGTTTCGAAAACGTCATGTCCCTCGCCCACCAGGGGCTCAAGGCGTCCACTTCAAATCTCAAACACATCATCGTCTTCAGCGACGGCGACCCGGGCGCTCCCAGTGCGTCGTTGATGCGGTCGATCGTCAACGACAGGATCACCGTAAGCACGGTGCTCATCGCCGGTCACGCGGGGCCCGAAACGATGATTGCCATCGCCGATCAGGGCCGGGGTCGGTTTTACAATGTCACGTCTCCCAGCCTGCTCCCCCAGATCTTCATCAAGGAAGCGGCGGTGATCCTGAAATCGGCGATCTTCGAAGAACCCTTTGTCCCGCAGCAGGCCGCCTCAAGCGAGCTCCTCCGCGGCATCGCCCCCCAGGAATACCCGCAACTGCTCGGTTACGTCGCCACCACCCCAAAAGCCCGGGCGGAAACACCGTTGGTCTCGGAGAAGGGCGATCCGGTGCTTGCTCACTGGCAGTTTGGTCTGGGTCGGGCGGTCGCGTTCACTTCGGATGCCAGGGGCAAATGGGCACGCCAATGGCTCGGTTGGGATAAATACCGGCAGTTCTGGTCGCAGGTGGCGCAGTGGAGTCTGAGGCGGGTGGAGAACACCGACTTCGCCGCCGACGTTTCGGTCGAAAACGGCGAAGGCCACATTTCGGTGGAGGCCCTCGATCCGCAGGGTAACTTCCAGAATTTTCTCAACCTCCAGACCATCGTGGTCAGCCCACGCGGCGAACGCCAGACCGTGCCTCTCCACCAGACCGGCCCCGGCCACTACGAAGCCGACTTCCCAACCCGTGAGGTGGGTGCCTATCTGCTGCGCCTCATGGAAATCCGCGATGGCCAGGTCGCCGGCTCGCAGGTCATCGGGGCCAGTGTCAACTATTCCCCGGAGTTCAATGCCAGCGAACCAAACATCAACCTGCTTCGCCGCCTCTCTGAGTCGGGCCGCGGAACCGTTCTCGACCCGGACAACCCTGCCGATAATCCGTTTCTCCACGACCGAAGGAAAACCTATCAACCGCGGGATCTGTGGGAATGGCTCCTTCGATTCATGATCATCCTCTTCCCTCTGGATGTCGGAATTCGCAGAATCCAGATCGACCGCGAAGAATGGCTGAAAGCCACTCAAACGCTTCGGAGAATGCTCTTTTTCTGGAAAACCACCGGACGCTCCGAACAGGCTGAGGAATCTCTGGCGGCTCTTCTCGCACGCCGGGAACAGGTGCGCTCCACCCACACGGCCCCGGCAGCCGAGCCCGATCCCGCTCTGTTCCGTCCGGTCACCCGGAAGGCATCCGCTCAGGAAAAAACTTCCCCATTCTCCACCGCGCAAGCGCCTGCCCCGGAGCAGGCGCAGGAACCTGTCCCGGAGCAACCCTCGCCTGCCCAGGAAACCAGCACCACCAGCAAACTCCTGGAAGCAAAAAGGAGGGCTCAAAAACGCTCGAAATAGCCACCCCTCGCTCACCGGGACGGTTCGCGCCACCTTTCCCCCTCACCCGTTCCAATCCCGGTAGGGCGAAGCGTCCCCGCTGAGCCGCCTGGCCACACGAGATCCACACCCCACTCGCTCACCGGGACTGTTCGCACCACC
>JAIPJX010000111.1 GCA_021733945.1 Verrucomicrobiota bacterium
GGTCGGAGGGGGCGATGGTTTTCGGAAGCCTTCTCAATGGGTCACGGTTTCAAGACGTGGTTGGCCACGGTGGAGGTGTGACATTCCGCCGTGGCCAATTTTCCTGGACCAGGTTCCTCGGAAAAACGATCGGTCTGAATCAAAGGGCTTCAACACGGGCGGCGCATTTTTTGAAGTCCGCCTGTCCCGAGACCGGGTCGAAGGCGCGGTGTGTGGTCCCGTTGGCGAGCCATTTGTTTTTCCTGGGGTCAGCCGAATCAGCCACCGAAAGGTTCCAGGGACTGAACAGGAATCCCCTGGGGACGGTGTTGCGGGCGGGTTTGACAACCGAGTCGAGTCCGATCGAGACACGCGCTTCGATGGCGCCGCGACGGGTGACGATTCGCACCCATTGTCCGTCCCTGACCCCGAGTGCCTTGGCGTCCTCGGGGTGCATCTCCACATACATCTCGGGCACGAGTTTCTTGGTGGTGCCGGCCCGAATGGTTTTCGCGGTGTGGAAATGTTCGTAAACCACGCCGGTGGCCCACCAGAACGGGTATTTGTCCGTGGGACAACCGCCCAGTTTGTTGCCGAGGAAATCGGCGTGCGGCAGTTCGGGCGTCAGGCCGGCGTCCCGCGCCTTGACCAGGATGTCCATGTGGTCGCTGATGAAGTAGTTCGGATCGGTGCCCGCCTTGGCCAGTTCATCGGTGATGGCCCGGTAATGGGTGTAGTCCTGATGGCACATGTGAATGTGAAGTTTGCCGTCTGGATGCCGGAACTCGCCGTAGGGTTTGCCGGGCCAGTATTCTTCCTGGGCCATGTACCGGCGCTTGGTGCCACCCGCCTTCGCGATGGCCGCGGTGGGTGCGGGCCATTGGATGCCCCGGAGATCCCGGATCTGCTGATAGGGGGATTTGCCGGTCTCTTTCTCCACGTCGAGAATTCCGCTGAGATCCGAATCGGTGCCCTTGGAGGCCTTGATGAAGTCCCGGAACACCTCCTCGGGATCGTAGAATCCGTTGGCTTTCCGCTGGTATGGGAAGACCCGATCGGGTTCCAGTCCGAGGCGTTTGGCGATCAGCTTGCCCTTGTCGATCACCATGTCCATGTCCGGTCGGCAGCCCTTGACCGGGTTGGCGGTGCCATCGACGATGTAGAGGCGTCGCTCGCTCTGTACGTAGATGCCGCTGACCCATTCGCCCCAGGTGGCCGCCGGCAGGATGACATCGGCATACAGGTTGTTCGGTGCGTCCTTGTAGATCTCCTGGACCACGGTGAAGGTCTTGGTGAGCGCGGGACGACTCAGGTTGTAGGAGTCCGGAAGATCAATGTGCGTGGCATAGATCAGGAACATCGCCTTGACGTCGCCCTTGAGGGCACGTTCCATCATTCCGATTGCCATGCCCGTGTTTGACAGGGTGGCGGTTTTGGCCAGGCGTTCCTCCGGAATGCCCCAGTTCTGGGCGCACCAGGCCCGATGTTTTTCGTTGTCCAGTCCGATGTTGAACGGAAGCCGACCCGTCAATCCGCCGGTCAGGCGTTCGCCCATGGCGTTGGGTTGTCCGGTCTGGGAGTGGGGACCGCACCCGGGGCGACCGATGTTGCCGGTCAGAGCCAGAAGGTTGATCAGGCTCATCGTGTTGTGCTGGCCGTGGAGATGCTGGTTGTATCCGATTCCCCAGATGCACAGCACTCCTCCGGTTCCCCTTTGTTTGCCCTTGAGGGTTGCTTCTGCCCAGACTTTGGCGATCTCGTAAATGCGCCCGGCCGGGATCTTGGTGCGGTCTTCGACGTCTTTGGGATTGTACCCGCTTTTCACGGCGTCCACGTATTCCTGCCATCCCGTGGTGTGATCCCTCATGAAATCCCAGGCCACGGCTTCGGGATGTTTCTCCATGATGGCGTAGGCCAGCGCGTTCTGGATCGAGATGTCGCCGTTGATGGTAGGGAAGTGGTGGCTGGTGGCCGGGTTGATTTCCTCGAGTCCCTGCACGGTCCCGGTCCGTCGCGGATCCACGACGAGGGTTGGGATGTTGGTCTTGGATTTGTGATCGGCGACGCGCCAGTAGAGGATCGGATGCGCACCCCGGGCGTTGTGTCCCCAGAAACAGATCATGTCCGCCAGTTCAATGTCGTCGTAGCAGGTGGGCGGGGTGTCCGATCCGAGCGATTTGAAATAGCCGGTCACCGCTGAGGTCATGCACATCCGGGCATTGGCTTCGATGGTGTTCGAACCAAGCACTCCCTTCATAAAGATGTTCTCCAGGTACTGTCCTTCGAGCGACAGCTGACCCGAACCGTAGAGTCCGACCGCATTGCCCCCGTCGGCGAGAACGATTTCGGCGATCCGGTCGGCAATGAGTTCTTCGGCTTCCTCCCAGGTGGCTTCCCGGAAAAGGCTCGGGTCGTAGGATCCCTTCGTCTTGGACACCCTGCCACGCAGGGGATCCGACATATCCTTCCGGATCAGCGGTTTGGTGAGGCGGTTGACATAAATCGCCTCTGCCGAGGTCAACCCCTTGATACACTGCAGTCCCTTGTTGGTGGGATGATCCTTGTCCGGGATGACATTGACGATCCGGCCGTTCTGGGTCTTGAGGATTGTGCCGCAGCCCACGCCGCAGTAGGGACAGGCCGAAAGAATGTCGGTGGGCGCGTCGCTCTTCTCCAGTTCGATGCCTTCGGGATCGGGCACCGCCCAGCCCTGTTTGGTGACCGTGGTGGTGACGGCGGCGGTGGTGGCCACACATTTGAGGAAGGTTCTTCGTTTCATAGGATCGTTTTCGGAATGGATCGGCGGTTGGCGTTATTCAAAATCGGAATCGGTTGAAGCGGCGGGTGCCTGCTGGCTCGGCAGGGTCCGCATGTAGGCGATGATGTCGTGGGCATCTGAGTTTTGCAGGTTGGCGAGACCAAACGCTCCCAGAAACGGGCGCATGGGAGTTCCCAGCCTGCCTTGTTTCAGGGTCTGGAAGATGTAGTCATCCGAAGCTGTGTTCAGGAATCCGGACAGTCCGATCGACGTGCCCGGCAGACCGATCGTGTAGCCTTCGCCTTTCGGGCCGTGGCAGGCGGCGCAGTAGGTCTGGAACTTGGGTTCCCCCGCCTGCGGGTCCCCTGCGAAGGATTTGTCCGGATCCACCTCGATGGCCAGCTTGATGGGCGACGGCAACGCCCGCAGAAAACCGATGATGTCCACCACGGATTGCTCGGACAGATCAGGGCGGGGGAGCATTCCCGTGCCCGCCCGTCCGTCGTGAACCGTGCGTTTGATAAAGTCGTCCGTGGCAATTGCCAGGAAATCCCTGTTCCGGATGCTGGGCGCAAACCCGATCTTGCCTTCACCGGTTGCCTGATGGCATGGCGCGCAGTTCACGGTGAAGAGGGTTTGTCCGAGAGCCGGGTTGGCTTCCCGGTAGACTCCAGGCGGTTCGGGAACATAGGTTTCGCCGAGGTGCCGGAGATGGACGATGATGTCCTTGATATCCTGCTCGGTGAGATTCGCCAATCCTCCCGGACCCACAAATGGCTGCATCGGTGTGCCCAGGCGCCCCAGTCGGGTGGTCTGCAGGATATAGTCGTCCGAAGCCACGGCCAGGAAGCCGGGAAGCCCGATCCCGGTGCCGACCACTCCGGCTGAGTAGCCTTCGGCCCTGGGTCCATGGCAGGGAGCGCAGTAGACGAAGAATTTCTCCGAACCCTGGGCCTGATTCCCCTCGTATTTGAGGTTCCAATCCACCTGGATGGTCAATGGGTTCTCCACATGCAATGACCGGAGGTAGGCGATGATTGCGTCCGTGGCGGGGCCGGCGAGATCGGGGCGGGCCATCATGGCCGTGCCCGGCCTGCCCTGCGTGATCGTCTCGCGAATGAACGTGTCCGAGGCAAGCGCCAGGAAATCGCGGTTGCGGATGCTCGGAGCAAGGCCCACGCGCCCCCTGGCCTCAGACCCGTGGCAAACGACACAGTGCACCTGGAAAAGCGCTTCGCCCACCTTCTCCGGAGGGTTGGTTGAATCCGCCGCAGTTGCACTCGGGGGGGATTTCGGGGATGCGGATTGGGCATGGGATGAGACAAGGGTGGAAAGCATGCAGGCCGCGAGGAGCATCGCCCGGACCAGGGCTGCCGGGCTGTGGCGCTCATCCGATCGTGCCGTTTTTCTGAGAATTGCTGAGTCACCCATCGTCATGCCTTTCGTTGTTCGTTTCGACGCAATCCGCACAGACGGAGCATTCGTCAATCGACCTGGGGCCTGCCTTTTGGGGGTGCCGCCGTTAGATTGAGCTCTCATTCATGCGCCAACCGTTTGTTGTTGCCTGCCCAGCCGGAATTGTGATTTGGATCTGGGGGGCATTATGGCCTCCGGGGGGTCGGTGTTTTTTGACCTGGATCAACCAATTTGCAGACTGATCGGGACCCTCCTCCGTGAGAGAACCGGGAATTTTCTTGGCCAACGGGGGGCGCACGGCTATTGATTGGCCGTGTTGAATTTCGGAAACTTCCTGGATCTTTTCGATCGGCTCTCGCGGGCCGGTTAACAGTGCTCCCACCATGAACCGATTATTATCCTTCGGTCTGATTCTCCTGGCGGCCTTCGGAGGCTCCTCGGCGTGTCTGGGGGCGGACCAATCCGGAGCCGGAAGTGCCGGTTTGGCGACCCGTCGGCAGCGGGGTCAAATCCTCTATGTCCGCAATTGTTTCGTTTGCCATCAATTGAATGGGCAGGGGATTCCCGGGACATTTCCGCCGCTCGCGGGTTCCGACTTTCTCGCCAATCAATGGGAACGAAGCCTGCGCGCCTTGTGTGAGGGGCTGACGGGCGAGATCCAGGTCAATGGGCAGACGTTCGCCGGGGCGATGCCGCCGGCCATGCTGGACGATCAGGAGGTCGCCGATGTCATGACATTCGTGACGCATTCCTGGGGGAACGTGCCCAGGGAGGTCACCGCGCAGGAGGTTTCCTCGGTCCGGCGCACGACGCGATTTAAGACTTTTGGAGAGCTTCAGCGGGCCAATGCGTATCCCCCCCTGCCAAAAGCGCCGAAGGGATTCGTTCTGCGTGAAGTGGCCCGCCTCCCGATCCGGGGGGTGCGCATGGCCAGTGATGGGCAGGGGCGGGTCCTTTATGTGCTCGCCGAAGGGGGCGACGTCTGGCGGGTCGAGGTCGCGAGCGGCCGGATGCGGCAGATTCTCTGGGGAGAGCGTTATCTGGAGAAACGACCCGGGGACCTGGGAGGACCGCTTTTCGTGCTGGGCATGGCGCTGGATTCAAAGGGTCGACTTTACATTGCCTCCAATCAACAGAACGAATCCACACTGCCGGTGCGGAATGTGGTGACGATTTACCGGACGACGGAGACCGCGGGTGGCGATCCGGCCGGACCCAAACCCTGGTTCGAGACGAGTTATCCCGGCAGTCCCTCCTACATCCACGCTGTGGAGAACATCGCGTTCGGTCCGGACGGAATGCTGTATGTCGGCAACGGTGCGCGAACCGACGGAGGGCAGTCAGGACGGGGAGGGGAACGTTATTTTGCGGGGGCCGAGACACCGGTCACCGCCTGTCTCTGGCGTTTGGATCCGAATGCCGGGAAGCCGACTCTTGAGGTTTATGCGCGTGGTATTCGAAACGCCTACGGATTTTGCTGGAATGATCAGGGGGAGATGTTCGCCACCGAGAACGGACCCGACGCTCATGCCCCCGAGGAATTGAACCTGATCGAGCAGGGGAACCATTACGGATTCCCCTATCAGTTTGCGAATTGGACCGAGAAGGCTTATCCCCACACCCCGGACGCGCCTGCGGGGCTCGAGTTCACCCTCCCGATTCCGAATCTGGGTCCGGATGGTGGGTTCAAGGGCGAACCGATCTATTCGTTCGATCCACACTCCTGTCCGGGCGACATCGTGTCGCTGGGCGATGGTTTCCCGGAAGACTACCGCGGTTCCCTGGTGTTGACCCGCTTCGGGAACTTCATCCGGGAACCGAACCCGAGCGTCGGGTTCGATTTGCTCCAGGTGCGTCTGAGCCGGGACGCCTCCGGCAAATACCAGGCGCACGTGCATACGTTCATGGAACAAGTGGGCCGACCGCTGGCGCTGCACCAGTCGGGCAGTGGCAGGCTCTACATCTGCGAATATTCGAGGGCGATCCGACAGTCGGAGTCCTACAGCATGCCCGGGCGACTGCTGGAACTTTCGCCTCAATGACCCACCCGGAGCCAGACGCTCCGGTGGACGGCACAGGATGCTTTCAGGCCCGGACCCTATCAAACCCATACGTCAAACCAGTGAATACGCCACACGAACTCACCCTGACCAAGATCGTTGCAACCCTTGGCCCTGCCAGCCATTCGCCGGAGATGATCTCGAGTCTCATCAGGGAAGGGGTTCGCGTTTTCCGAATCAATTTCTCCCATGGCGGATTCCCGGAGCATCTGGAGAGCTTCCGGCGGGTGAGGGAGGCCGGACTGCAGCTCGATGAACACATCGGCGTGCTGGGCGATTTGTGTGGCCCCAAGATTCGCGTGGGTCACCAGGCGGATGAAGGGACTGCGCTGACGGAGGGAACCCAGGTGGCGTTCATCCCGGAATCCCTCGACGCGGTTGCGGCCAAGGTGGCCTTGGGAGGAGCCATTCCATTGAAAGTCGGGTTTGACGGGTTCATCGGGGAGACGCGGGCCGGACATCGAATTCTGCTCGATGATGGAACGATGGAGCTGCGAGCGGTTGAACAGCGCGCGATGGAGGGGGGCGAGGCGCTGGTCTGTGAAGTCGTGGTGGGCGGCGTGCTCAAATCGAACAAGGGAATCAATTTTCCGGACACGGATCTGACCGTTCCGGCGATGACCGAATATGACTGCCGTTGCCTGGACTTTGCGGTGGAACATGGTTTCGATTTCATAGCGCTGAGTTTTGTTCGAACCGCTGCGGATGTCCGTCAGCTCAAGGATTACCTGCGCAAGCTCGGGGTGCGGCCGGCGCGGCCCCGGGAAAAGGAAGATCGGCGCGAGCCGGTTTCGGCGTTCGGCAGCGAGTGGCGTGCGTTTATGCCCGTGATTGCGAAGATCGAGAAACCGCAGGCATTGGACAACCTGGAGGCCATCGTTTCCGAGGCCGACACGATCATGGTGGCCCGCGGGGATTTGGGAGTCGAGATGGACGTCGCGCAGGTGCCCGTGCTCCAAAAACGGATCATCGCCACCTGCCATGATTTTGGGAAACCGGTGATCGTGGCGACGCAGATGCTTCAGAGCATGATTGACAGCCCCGTTCCCACGCGGGCGGAAGTGAGCGATGTAGCCAATGCGATCTTCGACGGCGCGGATGCCGTGATGCTGTCCGGCGAGACGGCCGTCGGCCGGTTCCCGGTCAAGACGGTGCAGATGGTGCGGCGGATCGCGCGCCGGACCAACGCCCACCTGCGTTCGCTTCCGATGTCGACCACCACACCGGTCAATGCGCGGGAGTCCCGGTTCCGGACGGCAGCGCTGGCGCACGGGGTCAAGGTCGTGGTGCGGGACCTCAGCGCCCGACTGGTGGTCATGTGGTCGGAGCTGGGCGGGGGTGCCAGTTACCTGTCCCAGGTGCGGATGACCGTGCCGGTGCTTGCGTTCAGCTCCAGCCGCGAGGCCCTGCGGCGGATGTCGGTCATGTTCGGAGTAACTCCGCTGTACATGGAGTGCCCCACGGATTCAAACGAGTTCCTGCGTCAGGTCGATCGGCTGCTGGTGGAACGGGGTTGGGCTTGCGAGGATGAGCCGGTGGTCATGGTGGCAGGGCAGCCCTTCGGCCGCCCGGGCGTTACGAACACGCTCCGCATCCACCACATTGGTGAGTCGTGACCGGCGGATGCCTGGCGCGGGTGCCCGGCCCTGTCTGATCTCAGACGGCGCTGTCGCCGGTCTCGGAGGTGCGGATGCGGTGGGCCGATTCGACCGGGAGGACGAACACCTTGCCGTCGCCGATCTTGCCGGTGTGGGCGGACTGGAGAATCGCCTGGACGGCCGTTTCCAAATGGTCGTCTGAGACCACGATTTCGATTTTCACCTTGGGCAGGAAATCGACGGTGTATTCGCTGCCCCGGTAGATTTCGGTGTGTCCCTTCTGACGGCCGAACCCCTTGACCTCGGAGACGGTCATGCCCTGAATGCCCTGGTCGTGAAGCGCCTGTTTTACGTCTGACAATTTGTATGGCTTGATGATGGCTTCGATCTTTTTCATAGGTTCCTTCCGTTCAATCGTTGTACGCGCTCTCGCCGTGCTGTGTCAAATCCAGCCCCGAATCTTCCTCCTCATCGGACACCCGCAAGGGCATCACCGCCTTGATCCCGAACAGAAGAACCCAGGTCATCACACCGGAGAAGGCGACCGTGAATGCCACCCCCTGGATCTGGTTGACGAACTGGCCAAGGCTCCCGGCGAGGGAGACGATGGTGCCCCCGACCTCGTAGGTCGTCGCGATGGCCGGGTTGATTTGGTCCGAGGCCAGAAATCCCAGGAGTAACATGCCGACGGTGCTGCCCATGCCGTGCACCCCGAAGACATCGAGTGAATCATCGTATTGGAGGGCATGTTTCAACTTGGTGACCGCGAAATAGCAGACCACGCCGCCGACGAATCCGATCATCAGCGCTGCGGGAATGGTGACGAATCCGGATGCAGGGGTGATCGTGGCGAGGCCCCCGACCATGCCCGAGGCCGCACCCAGAACGCTGGGTTTGCCCTTCAGGAGCCATTCCATGCCGGCCCATCCGAGCGCGGCGGCGGCGGCCGAGAAGTGGGTGGCGGCAAACGCGCTGGTGGCCAGCCCGCCGGCACCCAGTGCGCTGCCGGCGTTGAAACCGAACCAGCCGACCCAAAGCAGTCCGGTTCCGATCAGACTCAATACGACGTTGTGGGGCACCATCGGTTCATGCGGGTAACCCATGCGTTTGCCCAGGACGATCGCGCAGACCAGGGCGGCAACTCCGGAACTGATGT
Organism: Verrucomicrobiota bacterium; assembly: GCA_021733945.1. Classification (GTDB taxonomy): domain Bacteria; phylum Verrucomicrobiota; class Verrucomicrobiia; order Limisphaerales; family SIBE01; genus JAIPJX01. The sequence continues at coordinate 8,968 of JAIPJX010000111.1, forward strand.
GCACCACCATGCCTCCCGCGAAATCCATCACCGGAACCCGGCCCCCCGAAGCCCAGTTGAAGAAACCACCCTTGCCCCAGACCATGTGTACGAGCGGGCAATACACCAGCAGGATCCAGAGAATCATGAACAGGAGGTACGCCTTGAATTTCATCCGTTCGGCCACTGCACCGCTGATCAGCGCGGGCGTGATGATGGCGAACATCATCTGGAAAAGCATGAAGGTCTGATGCGGGATGGTGCCGGCATAATCTCCGTTGGGTTCCAGGCCGACTCCGTTCAGCATGAAATACTGCATCGGATTGCCGAAAAAGGCGTTGCCTTCGCCGAAAGCCAGGCTGTAGCCCACCACGACCCACAGCACGGATGCCACAGCCATCAGGATCAGGCTGTGCATCATGGTGGCCAAAACGTTCTTGCGACGGACCAGTCCCCCGTAAAAAAGAATCAGACCCGGTGCGGTCATCATCAGCACCAGGGCGGTGCTTGCCAGCAGCCAGGCATTGTCTCCGGTGTCAATGAGGGAGGGCGATGTCGCAGCCGATTCCAGATGCGCCAGGCGTTGCTCAATGCTCAGTGCCGGTTCCGCTCCGGGAGTGGGGAAGATGAGGGTGCCCAATCCAAGGGTGAGCAGACAAAGGGCTGGCCAGCGTCGATGAATAAATTTCATGGATGCGTGGTTTAGACCAGATCACCCATGGGTTGTCAATCTTGCGCGTGCGGTGGTCGGGCGCGGGGGGGTGCCGTTTTGAACGGCGATCCCGGGTGGCGGACTGCCCGGAGCACTGTCCACGAGAGGGCGATGCCACGCTCCGCGCGCGTACTGCAAAACGCCCGTTCCCGCTGGTACGCACCGCGGCAAAATGCGCAGGGTCCGATCGCAGCTCCGGCCCTGGGGGCTCCTAGTCGATGGATTGTCCGCCCGACTCGTAAAGTTTGAAGAGGGCCTGGGTGCCGAAATCCTCCCCGCCGGCGGCGGCGAGTTTTTCGTAGAGCTTGCGGGCCTGGGCCAGGCCGGGCAGGGGCAGTTGCATCCGTTCTGCCGACTCGACGGCGATGCGCATGTCCTTGATGAAATGTTTCACAAAAAAGCCCGGGTCGTAATTTCCCTGCAGAAACCGGGGGGCCAGGTTGCTCAACGACCAGCTGCCCGCGGCACCGCTTTCTATGCTTTTGAGCACGGTCGCCGGGTCCAGTCCCGAGCGTTTGGCGTAGATCATCGCCTCGCAGATCGCCACCATTCCGGAGGCGATGGCGATTTGATTGCACATCTTGGTGTGTTGTCCGGAACCCGCCGGGCCCTGCAGGACGATGTTCCTGCCCATTTTTTCCAACGCGGGTTTTGCCCGTTCAAACGCTTCCGGGGCGCCTCCCACCATGATGGAAAGGCGTGCTTCGCGGGCCCCCACATCACCGCCGGAAACCGGGGCGTCCAGTGCCAGGGCCCCCTTCGCCTTGGCTGCGTCCGCGATGCGCACCGCCAGGTCGGGGCTCGAGGTGGTCATGTCGATGAGCAGGGAACCCGGGTTGGCGTTGGCGACGATGCCCTTTGGTCCCAGGTAGACCGATTCGACATCCGCCGGGAAACCAACAATTGTGATGATGATCTGGGATTTCCGGGTTGCTGCTGCCACGGTGTCGCACCAAACAGCACCCTGGCCGACCAGGGAATCAGCCTTGGCCCTGGTGCGTGTGTACACGTTCAACGGATGACCTGCAGCCAGCAAATGTCCGGCCATGCTGCGTCCCATCACTCCCGTCCCGATAAAAGCGATTGTCTCTTTGTCTGCCATGCGGAGCATGAAACCTTCAACCGCCCCGTGAAACAAGTGCAGAGTTCAAAAGGCTAAACCTTCGGGGGGGTGCCGGCAGCCGGTTTCAGGAACGGCGTGAACAGATCGATCGGAATGGGCAGGAAGGTGGTCGTGTTATGTTCGCTGGAAATCTCCTGCATGGTTTGCAGGAACCGGAGCTGCAGGGCGATCGGTTCGTGGTTGAGGTAGTTTTCCATAAGATTTCCTTCCTCGTTTAGGGCGGGGCAATGTCGCACACACCCGGCGGCGGGTTCCGCCCGCATCTTGGTTTATGCTTCTCTGAATTTGCCCCCGGCGGATGGGTCGGTCCGGAGTTCAGAAAAGATGGCGCACCATGGCGTAAACGATGAGCGCCAGCAGAATCAAACCCAGTCCGAAGAAACCAAAACCGAAGGTCCGTGCGATCGGTTTCCAGGAATTCCAGAGGTCACTCCCGTTGGCTGCGGTCTGGGGGGGGGAGGATTTTAACCGGTCGTGCCATTTGGCGCGTTCGTGGAGCAGTTCGGTCCTGGAAATGCGACCGGAGAAAATGACCGTGTCCATCGGGAAACGGTCCGGCCGAAAATGGGTGTTGAAGAAATGGAACGTGAAGATGAATCCGGCGGCGAGCAACGCTTCATCGGAATGAACAATGAGCGCGATGTTGATGATCCAGCCGGGCAGGAAGAGGGAGAAGAATTCCGGAAACCAGAGGATCAGTCCTGAGAGACCAATGATGGCGACCCCCCAGAACACGGCGAAATAGTCGAACTTCTCCCAATAGGTCCAGCGATCAAACTGCGGACGAGGACCTTTGCCAAGGAACCATTTCGTATGCGCCACGAAATCGCGCCAGTCCTGAAGTGAGGGAACCAGGGAATCGGGGCCAAAGGCGACCTTGATGAGCTGTTTCCAGGACCAGGAACCGGTTTCGGGGTCCCGGAGACCGGAGCGCTTGCTCCAGAACCGGATGGCGAGGCTGGAGAGATGCAGCGCGAAATAGAGGAAGGTGACGATGGCTCCGAAATGGTGCAGCCAGCGGGCCACATCGACTCCGCCGATGAGCTGAAAGATCACGCCGGCCCACCGGGCATCGTAGAATTTCAGGGGCATTCCGGTGAGGACCAGAAGCAGGAAACTGGTGGCCACCATGTAGTGGAGAAACCGTTCGAATGGCCGGAACCGGGTGAACCATTCGGTGTCCTTTTCGGCGGCCCTGCGCACCGCCTGGAACGATTTGGTGTCGTGCATGCAGGTCCGGAGGGATCTGTGAAACCAGAGCGAAGTGTGCACCCCGAAGAATCCGAACACTCCGAGAAGCAGGCAGGTCATCGCCCAGAACGTGGCGTGCAGGATGGGGTAATTCTCGCGGTCCAACGGATCGGCATGCGGGATGTATTGGGCGAACCGCTGGTTGGCTCCGGGATGACATTGGCGACAGGTCTCGACGATGTGTTCGGTGGAGAGTCGCGATTCCGGATTTGATCCGGGAAGAATGTCATGGTAGCCGTGGCAGTCGTAACAAGCGGCGACGTCCGGTGCCACGTTCGGGCGGCCCAGGGCCATGGCTTTGCCGTGGTAGGTGTCGCCGTAACGTTCCAACCGGTCCTGGTGGCAGGTGCCGCACCGCTGGTCGCTCTGGGCCTTGAAATGGTTCTGGCGGGGTTTCTCGATCGTGTGGGCGGTGTGGCAATCGGTGCAGGTGGGGGCTCCCGGATCGCCGTTCACGAGCGCCTTTCCATGCGCGCTCTGGAGGTAGGTCTTCTCCACGCCCAGGTGGCAGGTGCCACAGGTTTTCGCGATGTTTGCGTGATGGATGGGGGAGGTTCGGTCCACGCTCCGCACGATGTCATGCACTCCGTGGCAGTCGTTGCAGGAGGGGGCGACGATGAGTCCCATTTTCAACAGGGCTTTTCCGTGGATGCTGTCGGTGTATTGCGCCACGGCGTCCGGTTGCCTCAGCTGATAATCGCCAGTGAGGCGCTGATTGCTGTGGCACCGGGAACAGGTTGCCGGAAGGTTGAGCTTGAAGACCGGGGAATCGGCGTGCCGCGCGGGAGGCACGTAGTGGGTGCCGTGACAGTCGGCACACGTGGCGGCGGCCGATTCACCAATGGCCTGGCTGAGACCGTGGATGCTGGAGGCGTATTCGGCGGCGGCCTTTTCGTGACACGAGGCGCATTGGGCGGGCGGCAGGTCGTCGTGGATCGGATCTTCGATTCCGGTGTGACAATCGGTGCAGAGAAGGGATCCGTGCACCGACCCGCGAAACCGGGCGGCCTCAATGGCCAACGAGATCCTGGCACCGTCGACGGTCTTGCTCAGTGTGGCGTCTTCATGGCAGTCCAGGCACTCGGAGATGGGAAACCCGGCACCCCAGGCGAGGCTGGGTGCCAGGGCAAGGACGATCAACGCCAGTCGGCGGATCCGTGCGACGGTTACCCGATCGTTTTTCATGGGTTCCTCCAGTCTCTCGAATCAAGGGTCTCATGGTGCTGCGGTGTGGTTCGGGTTGCGTGCGGCGGTCCTCCTCAGTCGTTGGAGCCGGTGTGACAATCGTTGCACAGGAATCCCTGCCATCCCTCCTCGGGATGGGCGAACTCCGGTTCCTGCAGGTTCAGTTGCGCGAGAGTATCCTTGTTGCCCTGGGCCAGGATGGTGTGGCACTGACTGCAGTTATCGGACTTGATGACCGCCAGGCCGTTCTTGCTTTTGTGTTCTCCGTCGTGGCAGCGGAAACAGCCCAGCCAGTCCTTGTGTCCGATGTTGTCGGGATAGGCCCGCCAGTCGGCCCCCATTTCGGGAAAGAAATTCTCGCTGTACAGTCGTTGGACTTCCGCGATGGTGGACTTGAGATTTGGAAGGTTCGCATGTTTTTCGTGGAGGCCCGTGGCGATGCCCTGCAGGGCCGCTTCCTCGGTGGAGTAGGGCTGGGTGAGCAGGGCCACGGCGTCGCGTTTGAGGTAGGGGATGGAAGAGTCAAGGCGGCCCAGTGAGAGGGCCAGATCAACCGCTTCGTTGGGGGTTTTAAAAACATGCGATGGCCGATTGTGACAGTCCATGCAGTCCATGGTGCGAACCAGATCGCTCCGGACCTCGCCGTCGAAATCCGGGGTGGTGTATTCGGTGACGACGCCCTGGGGGTCGGTCATCCGGACCCAGGGAATGACCTGGTGGGCGGGGTCGGTGGCCATGTATTCAACCTTGTTGGCGACGCTCATGTGCCAGTGGATGCCGCTCACGGGACCCTGGGTCGGATCTCCCCCGCCGACCTTGAGGAGCATGCGAACGGTGTATTCGGTATTGGTTTCATCGGCGAGATAGTGGGTGTAGGTGCGGTCCAGATTGCCGACAAACTTTTGAGGCCAATGGCATTGCTCGCAGGTCTGCTGGGCGGGCCGGAGATTGGAGATCGGCGTCGTGATCGGGCGTGGAAACTCGTCGGCATAGGTCGCGTAGACCTGGTACAGGCCGCTGATCTTTGATTTTACATACCATGTGGCACCGCGTCCGATGTGGCACTCGGAACAGGAGACCCGCGCGTGTGGCGAGTGCTGGTAGGTGACGAACTGGGGTTTCATCGGGGTGTGACAGGCCTGCCCGCAAAACGTGACGGATTCAGTGAAATGGTAGGTCTGATAGCTCCCGATGGCCGTGAGAAGAAGAAAGGTTGTGCTGACCGTGATCAGGATCAGCAGGTTGCGCCGCTCCTGCGGTTTGGAGAGGTCGATGGAAATCAGCGAACGCGCCGTGGTCGGTTTGAAGCGTTTGTAACGCCACCGTTGGTAGAGCGCCCCTCCAATCACGAGGGAAACCCCAAGAATCAGAAACGTTGGCGCGACCAGGTAGGCCAGGACGCCCACGTAAGGGTTGCTGCTCGGGTTCATTGCATCGAGCGCAAACAAAAGGAGAAAGGCGAAGATGGATCCCGTCGAAATGATCAAACCGCCCAGACTCAGCCAGTTCCGCAACAGTGAGGATTTTACCGGTTTGTCCGGTTCCGTTGCTTTGTTTTCTGTGTTCATGCCCTAATCTTTCTTCAAAAAAGGGGTGTCGGGTGGTTTGTCCATGGGGCCGACGGCCTGTCCGGGCCCCACGCTTTTGGCAAGCAGGGGAGTGCCACCCCATGGGCACTCCCTGGGCGATGCCTGGTAACGGCTCCTACTTCTTCGCAAACTCGCGCATTAGGGCGACGAGTCCGGTGATCTCCTTGTCCGTCAGGTCCTCGAAACCTTTCATTTTGGTTTTTCCGTCCACTTTCAGACCTTCCTTGATCGCACGAGCCATGGCTTCGTCCGTGACCTTTTTCTGGACCTCCGAATCGGTGTAATCTTTGGAACCCAGTTTCTTGCCCATCTTGGTATCCCCCTGACCCTCTGTACCGTGGCATTTGGCGCACTGCTTCGAGTACACCGCCGCCGTGTCGGCCCGGGCGGTGAGCAGTGTGGTGAGTAGAATTGCAAGTGTGATCTGTAGTTTCATAACGAGTTTCCTTTCTGTTTCGACTGGGAAGCGACCTGAACGAACGATTGTCGGACGGATGGGGTTCGTATTCATTAGTTCGTGATGCCCCTTGATTTCATCGATGCGCTGCAGATTCGGTTTTAGTCTTTCGGAGGTCCATCCCCTGCCAGTGGCCCCTGATGATTGGAACATACGACTTTGTGCACGGGTCGCTTCACACGAATTGGTGTATGCAAAACTTATCTTGTGGGCCTGCAAATTAAGTTATGATAATTATCTCCAGGTCCTTGTGTTGGTTGCCCGTGGTTGCGGGGGATGGAGCCTCGTGGTGGATCTGCCCTGCCTGCATCGGAGCTGATATCAAAAAACGACAGGGTTCGTCCCACGTGTTCCGGGGGCAAAAAAGGAGGCGCTCCCGATTCCGCAGCCATCGCGCCCGGAGGGGGGCAGACATCCGCTCCAGAGAGACTGCCCCACCTTCCGAATTCCCTGACCTGATGGCAGCGGTGAGTGCGATGTCCTGACGTTACTTCTTCCCGAACTGTTTCATGTGCGCGATCAGGTCTTTGATCTGCGCGTCTGTCAGTTCGGCATCGGGTTTCATCTTCGTTTTGCCGTCAGTTTTCAGCCCCTCGCGAATGACGGCGAATGCCTTGTCGTCCTTGAGGGACTCCTGAACCTTGGGATCGGTGTAATCCTTGGCTTCGAGTTTCTTGCCCATCTTTGTATCTCCTTTGCCGTCGGTTCCATGGCAGCTGGCGCATTTCTTTTTGTACAAGGCCAAGGTTTCGGCGCTTGTTTCGGAGGCGAGGCTCAGGGTTGTCGGGAGTGCCACTGCCACGACGAGTGTGATCCATTTTTTCATATGTCAGGGGGATTGATTTTCAGTTTCCAGAGCAGTCGAGTTCCGGGTGTGACCGGATCTCTATTACCTTAAAAGTCTCGCCCTTTCCAAAAGGCGCGGCTTCGCTGGAATTGGCGTTCGCTTTGGTTTTTTTGTGGAATGGAGGAAAAACCCGCGGTCGGGGGGCAAGTCCGGCCTGACTCCTTCCCGAAGCAGGTTCCCGGCCTTCGGGGTGGGGTTGAGGTGGACTTCCGGAGGAAGTTTACCGCCTCGGGGCCAGTTGCTCGAGTACGGCTGGCAGGGTTTCTTCCGGAAAGAAAACTCTGGCGGAGACCCTGTTTCCGTCCTGAAACGATTTGGCGAGCCAGTTTTCCACGAACTCTTCGGTTTGTCTGCGGCCCAGTTCGCGCACCAGTGGCAGGTTTTCACGAGCCCGTTGGCTGACCAGAGGGGTGATTGATTTCTTGAGACTCTCCAGCGCGTGTTCTCCATCCCGAAACAGGCTGTTCTTGCGGACTTCGTACTCGATGCGCGAGGCGTCGACGGACGGTTTGTTGTACCGGATCGACGGAGCCAGAACATAAAGGATGCGGTCCTCCAACTGCAGTTCCCAACGGTCGTTCAGGTCGAGGTAATAGGTGTATTCGACCGGGGCCCGTGCTTCCACGACAATTCCGGGAAGGGGCAGGTAGCCGAAGGCGGTGGTGGCCTCGTCGGTTTGGCTGAAGATTTCGGTCTGGCGGAGGTTGGCAAACTGGAAATACTGACCGGGAGTGAGGCGGGTTGCATAACTCAGGAACGAGGTCGTCACGGTGTGTTGCTGGAACGCTGCCGCGATGGAGCTCAATTGCCTGCCGGCATCCGCCAGGGCGGTCGAGGTGCGGGAGGCCGCCTCCACGGGCAAATTCCGAAGCGAGTTGAAGATGAAAACGCAGGATCCGGCGAAAATCAGCGTGACACAGACCCAGGCCGCTGGCCAGGCCCACGGGTGGCGGGGTGGCGGCAGTTCAGGCACAGTTCTGTTCTCCGGCGGAGCGGTCATCAATGGAACAAGCAATAGCGCTGTTTCGCATCTATTTCCACGGGAAAATTCTTGTGTTGAAGTGGATGATTGCAGCCGCGTGCGTCCGGGGGTGGCGGTTCGGAGTGGTGCCGATCGTTCGTTTGGTTGTTTTTCGGTCCGGTTTCGGACGCAGGAAAAAACTGTCCTCCAGCCGAAAATCGTTGCGCGATCGTCCCGGGCTCTCTAGCAGTAGGCAGGTTGGAGAGGGTGTGAATCGACCATGGACCTTGCGAATACTCAGAATCATATTCGGATAGTTTGCTCCGGCGTCACCGAGCTCCTGAGGGATATTGAGTCCGCAGGCATCGACGGGGTCGGGCACGAAACGCTCCGACTCGGACAAAGCGCGGATGAGCTGAAGCAGGCCGTTCGGATGCTGGAGACGGCTGAACCGCCGGATGCGGACCAGATGAGGACGCTTCGGCACGATCTGCGGAATCTTCTTGGGGCGGTGACGGGCTATGGCGAGATGATCCTCGAGATGATCGAAGAAATGCCCGAACCGAGTGTGCAGCCGCGGTTGGGCATTCGGCAGAAATGCGAACAGGTGCTCTCTGCGACCCACACGACCCTTCAGTTGCTCGAGCAACGTGGGGCGGAAGCCGCGGTTGTCCGACTTCAGAGTCGAGTCCCCCCCGTGGAACCCTCCGATGGCGTCACGCGTCTGCCCGGCAACCTGCTGGTGATCGACGACAGCGTGCGAAATCGGGAGATTCTGGGCCGGCATCTGGAGCGGCAGGGGCATCGGGTGAGGGCTGTGGAATCGGCGGCCTTGGGCTTGAAAGTATTGGCGGAGGATCGGTTCGACCTGATTCTGCTCGACTTGATCATGCCCGAGGTGGACGGATTTCAGCTCCTGACGCAATTAAAGGCAGACCCGGTCCTGAGGGCGATTCCGGTGATCATGGTGTCCGGCATCGACGACACGGACGGGGTGATGCAATGCATCAAGGCCGGGGCGGACGATTACCTCACAAAACCGTTTAATCCCGTTCTTCTGGAAGCCCGGCTGAGTTCGTGTTTGGAGCGTAAACGCTGGCATGACCGAGAGCTGGCTATTTTGGACGAACTGGAGAAACGAAATCGATTCATCCGCAGGACGTTTGGGCGGTATTTGTCCGACGAAATCGTCAACACCCTTCTGGAACATCCCGATGGCCTGGATCTGGGGGGTGGCTATCGCACGGTGACGATCCTGATGACGGACATCCGAAACTTTACGGATTTGTGCGAGCGCCTTGATCCGGAGCGCGTTGTCAAACTGCTGAACAATTACCTGTCTGTGATGACCCGGGTGATCATGGCCTACGGAGGAACGGTCGACGAATTTATCGGGGACGCCGTTCTCGCGCTGTTTGGCGCCCCCATTCAGCGGCCGGATGACGTGGATCGCGCGATTGCCTGCGCGTTGTCGATGCAGTTGGCGATTGAAGAGGTGAACGCCCTGAACACGGCGGATGGATTGCCCGAGATCTGCATGGGCATCGGGATTAACACCGGGGAAGTGATCGCCGGAAACATCGGTTCGGACAAACGGCTGAAATACGCCGTGGTGGGCCGTCACGTGAACCTGGCGGCGCGGGTCGAAGCCCTGACCGAAGGCGGGCAGGTTCTGGCCTCGGATTATACGGTGCATGGGGCTTCGGCGCCCCTGACCATCACGAGCAGCGGATCCGTGCAGATGAAGGGCATCCGGGAAGAAATCCTGGTCCACGACATTCGTGGCATCGGCGGGGACTACAAGGTTGTCCTGAAACCCTCCGGTTCGAATTCGTCGCGGAGCCGCGAAAGATAGGTTTTTGTGCGGCTTTCGGCGGAGGGTTGGTCTCCCGGGCGGGAAGGGGGGGCATCCATGGTGTCGCTTTTCAGGCCTTCAGGTTGGACTCGATCTTTCCGAGCAGCCGGACCAAATCGACCGGTTTGCTGTCGAAGTCATCGCACCCGGCCGCCCTGGCCTTTTCCTCGTCTCCGGACATTGCATGGGCCGTCAACGCGATGACCGGGATGGATCGGGTGGCTTCGTCCGCCTTCAACTGCCGGGTTGCCTCCCAGCCGTCGATGACCGGAAGGCTCATGTCCATGAGAATGAGGTCGGGCTTTTCCGTTCGCGCTTTCTCGATGCCTTCACTTCCATCGACGGCGATGGTGATTTGAAAACCTCTTCGCTCGAGCCGGCGGCAGAGCATGTCGCGGTTCATTTCGTTGTCTTCAACCAGCAGGATGTGCGGCATATACCCTTTCAGTGTTCGAGTTCCAGGCTCCGCCCGGCCATGGGAATTCATCGCGTTGAGCGGTGGGCCGATCCCCGAAGCAATTCCCTCATCGACTGAAAATGACCAAGTTCGTTGGTCAAATTCCTGACGGACCGAACCAGTTATACCGGTGACCCTCCTGAGGTTCCACAAAAAACGATGGATGGCCCGGGTGCATGACAGAATTCTTCGTCGATGACGAACGAAGTTTAGTGCGCGCCCGCCACCAAGGCGAAGCGTCTTGGACGGCGGTAGTCCTCTACCGCTTTTGGGTAGCGCGAACCGTCCCGGCGAGCCGGGTTGCAGGG
>JAIPJX010000003.1 GCA_021733945.1 Verrucomicrobiota bacterium
CAAAGGCTGGCAGCGGACTCATCGACAATGGGCAGATCATCCCCGGGTACCATTGTCCGAGGGCGGACGACGATCCGGTGTCGCCAATGCCGAAAAATGCACCAGGGCGCCATTGGTATGGGATAGCCCCGGATATCGGCGCTTTCGAGTATCAACCGGTCGCTCCCCAACCACCCGCTCATTTGCGAATTGCTTTCTCCGATCCCTCTCAGGCGAACTAGTGAAAGGAGAGGGGAGTTCCTTGAACTTTGACCGAACGGTGGCCTGCGGCCTGAGATTCATGAGAGGAAAACAAAATCCTCTCATGAATCGTTGCATCGGATCGCACCTGGTGCGTTCTCCGGAGCCTATGCTTACTCAGCCAGCGAGAGTAAAAAAAGGAACCGCAGAGCCCAAATTTTTACTGGCATAATACATTCGAGGCGTGTATTCTAGGCATGTTCCAAACATGGAAGGTTGGGACCCCGGCAATCAATGCTCTCAGCGCCGCGTTATTCATTGGGTGGTTTCAACAGCCTTTGACCTATGGCAAAGGCTGCAAAAGGCTGGTTTCGCCTCAGGCGAAACGTGGAGCCGCTCCCGGCTCTTTCCGCGAATGGATGGCTGGTTGTTTGGCTCATCGCCATTATCTTCGTCCTCGACTGGAAGTCACCCTTTGGAACGGGAGTGTGGTTGTTCTACGTGATTCCGGTCCTCTTGGCTCGCCATGGTCCCCCGGAGAGCATGCCTTATTGGGCGGCCGCGGCATCGAGTGTCCTGATCGTCTTCGCCTTCATTCTGAAGCCTCCAGGAATCGAATCGCGGCTCGTTCTGGTCAATCGGGTCCAGGAAATCGTTGTTGTTGGAGTGATATCCGTTTTGCTGGTTCACCGACGCAGGGCGCAGACAAAACTGCTGCAGGATTTGAAGGCCCTCCCCATGCTTCAGGAGCTCGCTGCGAACGCCGCGGATCGGGGACAGCTGCAGACGGTGCTTGATAAGATTGTTGATACGGCCATTCTCTTCGGTGAGGCCGACATGGGCAGTGTGCAATTGATCGATGGCGAGTCGGGACACTTGGCCGTCCGGGCGCAGCGCGGTTTCCCTCCGGCGTGGATCGATTTCTGGTCAAAGGCCGGCCAGATCGATGGAATCGGCAGGGCGGTGCTGGAGAGCGGCAAACGGGTCGTCGTCGAGGACGTCACCGAGAGTTCGCTGTTTGCCGGGACGCCCGCATTGGAACGTCTGGTGGCGGCGCGCGTGTGGTCGATCGTATGCACGCCTTTGAAGAACCCCAAGGGTCGGTTCCTCGGGACTTTCTCCGTGTATTTCAAGCGGCCGCACCGGCCGATGGAAGAACAATTGCTCCGGTTGGATTTGCTCGCCGTTTTGGCGGTGGATACCATCGAGCTGTCCCACACGCACCAGGCCTTGACGGAACGGGAAGCGCAGTTGCGCGTCCTCAGCGACAATCTACCCGAGAGCGTGGTATTTCAGATCGACTCCGGTGAGGATGGACAGCAGCGTCGGATCAACTACGTGAGCGCCGAAGTCGAGCAAATGCACGGCGTCAACGCAGAGGAAACGTCCAAGGATATCACGAGGATCTTTGAACAAGTCTACGACGAAGACCGCCGATTGATTGCGGAACGGGGAGCTCAGGCCCTTGCGCAAATGAAGCCGTTGCAGGCGGATGTCCGCCTCCTGCTTCCCTCCGGCGAGACCCGGTGGAGGTCTTTTTCCGCGGCACCCCGCCGTCTTCCCAACGGTCACGTCGTGTGGGACGGGATAGAAACCGACATCACCGAACGCAAGCGTGCGGAAGAGGAGCTGCGGCTGTTGAACGCGGAGCTCAACTGGCACGTGAAGGAGCGCACGGCGCGACTTGAAGAAGCCGTGCGGCAGCTCACGCACGAGATCAGCACCCGGAAGCGAGCGGAGGCGTCGCTGCAGGAAGTTTCCCGCCGGCTCTTGCGTGCCCGTGATGAGGAGCAGCGGCGGATCGCGCGAGAGTTGCACGACTCGACCGGGCAGAAGCTGGCAGCGCTGACGACGTACCTCGCGGCGCTGAAGCCGGACTTGACGGGATCGAATGCGGATGACACGAGAATAATGGACCGGATCTACGCCCTTGCGGACGGAGCCGCGGGGGACATTCGAATCATTTCCCATCTCCTGCATCCGCCGATGCTCGAAGAGGCGGGGTTGATCAACGCCCTGGCGTCGTATCTCGAAGGTTTCGCCGAGCGCAGCAGCATCGAGACGGTGTGGGAGCTGCCGGACAAACTGGCGCCACTCCCCAATGAAGCGAATGTCACGATCTTCCGCATCGTTCAGGAAGCCTTGGGCAACGTCCACCGGCATTCGCATAGCCCGAGCGTGTGCGTCCGGCTCGCGGCGGCCGATGACACTATCCGGCTGACGGTCACCGATTTTGGTCGCGGAATGCCGCCCGCCATGCGGGAGGGCCTTCGGCAGGGAAACATCTGTGGTGGGGTGGGTATCGCCGGAATGCGTGAGCGCCTGTGGCTGCTGGGTGGAAGCTTGGAAATCGTGTCCGGCGCGCAGGGCACCCAGGTTCTCGCCGTCATCCCGCTGGGTGGCAGGACTTCATGAAATCAATACGAATTCTGATCGCGGATGATCACGACATCGTGCGGGAGGGGATGCGGATGTTGCTCAGTTCGCAAACGGGCCTGGAAATCTGCGGCGAAGCCGCAAACGGCGCCGAAGCGGTGGTGATGGCCAATGGCCTCAAGCCGGACGTCGCAATCCTGGACTATTCGATGCCGGAGATGAATGGGTTCGACGCCATGCGGGAGATCCACCGGGAACGGCCGGAGTGCGGACTGGCCATCGTGACCATGCATGATTCCCAGTGGCTCACACGCGAGTTGTTTGCTGCCGGCGCGGGCGCCGTGGTGTTGAAGACCGGCGTGCGACAACACCTTGTGCCGGCAGTCCTCGCTCTCGGCAAGCACCGCGTCTATTTTGGATCCCTCCTAAACAAGAGCATTTTTGACTCCTTCCCGCATCCGAGCCCTCAGGGGGCAACGCCACCCGAGCTTGTCACACAACGCGAGCGCGAGATCATTCAGTTGGTGGCGAAGGGAAAAAGCAGCAAGGAGATCGCTCAATGTTTCGACCTGAGCACAAGGACCGTGGAAGTGCACCGGGCCAACATCATGCGCAAGCTCAATGTTCGCTCCGCCAGTGAACTTGTGCTGTGCTCCATCCGCCTTGGGATCATCGTGCCCTGAACGGGCGCGCCGAGGAGCGATGCCTGACGGAAACGCCTGGCGCTATCGCCCCAGATACTTCAGCACAGCCTCCGAGCGGGAATGAACGTTCAATCGCTCGTAGATGACCTTGATGTAGCTGTTGACCGTGTCGTAAGTGATGCCAAGCTCATCCGCGATTTCCTTGTAAAGATGCCCGCGCGCGAGAAAATCGAGCACCTGTTTCAAACGCGGAGGAAGATGGTTGATCTCCGAACACGCCTTGCCCTGTTGCCGGAAGAATGCAGCCACCCGAGCGGTCACATCGCTGGAGAGCGGTGTCTCGCCGGCCACCACCTGGCGAATCGCAGGCATGAGGTCCGTGGCGAGATTCCGATTGAGGACAAATCCGTTTGCCCCGGCCCGAAGCGCGGCAAGGATCTCATGATCGTCATCGCCGCTCGTCAGGACAAGGATCTTGATGCGGGGGCAATTCTGTCGCAGATCGGTAATGCATCCCGCGCCTTCGATTCTCAATAAACTCAAGTCCATCAGAAGAACCTCAGGACGATACCTCCGAAGCCGTAGACGGGCGGTTTCCGTGTCGTCGAAGGCGGCTGAGCATGAAAACCCTTTTGCACTGTCGATGAGTTTCCTCGCCAGTTCCCAGACTGGAGGTTGAACGCCGACCATGGCGACCAGACGATCTTCCTGTTGCCACGAGGCGCTTGATTTGCCCGCTCCGGAGCTTTCTGACGCGAGTGGTCGCGGCAACGGACACGGCTGCTGAATCGTGTCAAAAGAACTTGTGTGTGACGATGTGTGGGATGGGGCGTGGAAGGATGCGTTCATGGGTTCGGATCAGGTTTCAAGGTTGGATTACAGGTATCCCTGCCTGTTTTCGGGTGTGTAGGTGGAGTCTCCGTGGCTGTGGTTCATGCTGAATCGATCTGCGGACTCGAAGGGAGCCCCTTGCGTGGAATACCGAGGCATTCTGAAGAGCGGCGCTTCCAGGGCGGCGACTGGGCAATGAGCAGGTCGTGACTCATGACCTCCGAGATTGGATTGCCTGCGGATGGGTTGCTCCCGAGGAATTCCGTAGTGACGGAATCCTGAGCCGGCAAGCGTGCCGGAGGTTGAAACAGCTGATGAACGACAGTTGGCATGCGATTTGTAATAGACATTGGGATCAACTGTTGGCGCTCCTACCCTGGTTCAGCCTGTGCACCCGTTAAGGAGGGATGATATCCTTTGATACCATTCGCGAACCCCGACGCGCGGTTGCGGCTCTCAGATCCGTTCTCGCCCCCTTTGTGTTCCCGATACTAACACGGACAATTAATATCGGCAGAATGAATATACCCACTCGCACCGAGAGAGCAAGAAAGTGACTTGCGAAAAAATACTTAAGTAGATGACTGAATGGAACCACGACTGGAAAGCTGAGGCTTGGTGTCCTAAGGAAAACTGTAGGTTCGCCTGTTCTCGCGGGATAAACATCCGCGATGCTCCGCATCGCGCCTTCGGATTGATTGGGCGAACACCCATCGACGCGACATGAGGACAGCAACGGAGCTTTAGCACCGGCAGGGCGGTCACCGTGACTTGGAAAACGGGTTGGTGCCGATGCCGGCACGTTGACGGTGGCAGCTCTTTCGGACCGTTCAAGCCGGTGCGGGGTCATGCGGTGCAAATCCCGTTTTGCAAAGTAATCCCGCCCTGCAACCCACTTGAGGTTCACCCTGGCGAGTCAAGTGTTGGAATTCGCATTTTCTGTATTGGTTTGCGTGAACAACTCGGCGGGTCGGTTTTTGGATTCTATTCGCACCGGAGAGAAGTCGGACCACGCCGGTTTCATCAAACAGGCGCGAAGAGTTCGTGTCCGGATTCGGAATCTTGGTCTCGTCTTCGAGTTCAGAATCAGTTTGGCTTTCGCTGACGCAGAGATAACACGATGGCACCGGCGCGAGATTGGTTGAAGCGTGGTAAAGGATTCTGTAACTCGCTCAACGGCACTGCGATGTCGTAAATTCTTACAGTCTGGATCTTTCGCGGGCGGTTTGTTCAAGTGCCTTGTCAAAAGGAGGTTGTACACACATTGGCCTGCGGGACGCGGCTAACAGGCCTGTGCCGGTGTCGGAATACTTTACAACCACGTTCCTCTCAGGCGTGCGTATGGAACGGGAGTCAAACTCTTGTCACGAATAAGAAGCTGAGGGTGAGGTGGTTGCAATATTTATATCCGGCCGTTCGCCTGAATTGGAACAATTTATGCCGGGATGTTAATGAGCGAGTGCGCTTATAGCGCTCCGAAGAAACGGAAACGAGTTGAGAACCTCAGGAGGCTCGACAAACGAGGAATAATCCGAGGGTGACTGGATTCGGTGGGGGTGAGAACGGTGCGGGCTTGTTGACCGAGGCTTCTCAAGATCATGCGAAGATGCGCCCCAAGGGGAGCGTCAGACTCATTTTTGCGAGGTGTTTCGGTTGGTTCGGTTCCTGCTTTTGTTAAGAAAGCAGAAATGGTTGTTTATATGAAAATCAAATTGAAAACATCTCGCAGTGCCAGTTTACTTGCAATCCTGATCGGTTTTTCCCTCGTTAAACAATGGATCAGCGCGCAAAGCATCAAGCCCGCGCCGCCGGTGACCCTCCAGTGGGATCCGAGTCCGAGCGCAGACGTGTCATCGTACGTCCTTTGTTATGGTACGGTTCGCGGCAATTACACCCACAACAAAACGGTTCCGGGCAGCGTCAACGCGATCGAGATTTCCAACCTCACTCCCAACACGGTTTACTATTTCGTAGTGGCGGCCCGCGATTCGGCGGGTTACCAGAGTGATTTCTCGAACGAAATCATTTTCGTCAACCAGCCCGCTCCCATCGTTAATCTCAATCCGTGGGCCACGCCGTCGCCCTGGACCACGCCGGCACCGGATGCCCCGTCGTGGCCTGGAGCAACGCTCTCGCCGGATAGCCCGTCGTGGCCTGCCACCGCGTTCCTGCCTGGTGCTGATTCTTGGCCGTCTCCTCTGGATTTCCCCTTGAAGAAGTCGTCAATTTCTTATCCGTCCCTGCCCGAGGAATTCGTCGTGTCCACGGCGACCGGGGTTGGAATGGAGCCGGGAGGCAGCGGGGGAACGGAGGATTCCACGAACGAGCCGTATTACATCATGGGTGTTGAACCGAGCTTGACGCTGAGGCGGGAAGGGGGAGCCATGAACTTCACGGTGAATGGACTGTTGAGCGCCTCGGTTTCTGTCGAGACCACCTCCGACATCAGCAACCCGAGGAGTTGGCGCGCGCTCGCCAATGTCAAGCTCGAGACGCCGACCTCTGGAACGTCCACACCCGCGTCGATTCGGACTCGTCGCGAGGATCTCCTGTTCCAGGCATTTTCTCCGGCACGCGAGACGATCTATCTGCCAGCGCCGAGCGGCACCGGTTCGGCGTTTTACCGGGTTACGATGGTTGACAGTGTCCCTGTTTTGGCTGATCAGGTGCTGAGGAAGAAGGGGTTTACGACGCACCTGGTTGTCGTGCGGATGGCTGGTGGTTCCGGTCGCGAATTCTGCCACGTCGCCGGACCGGAGAGTTACATTGATTATGATGAAAGGAGCGCAATTGTAAGCGTAGGATCATCAGGAGGTAGCATCCGCGACGTCGCCAGCCGGTTCGCGTCCCGGCTGGGTATGGATTGGACGTCTGCTTCGCAATTCGTTTATGTCGATGGTGCAAGGAAAATTCTGGCCACCGTGGAGAAGGCGGCATCGCCGCAGCTGGATCCGTCCTTTGTCACGGTGTCGAGCGCGGCCTCGCCGTCGCAGGTAAAAGCGGAGTTTTGATGCGTTCGTGTTTCGATTGGCACCAACGACCGGGCGAATCTTATCCGCCAGGTGATCATGGAGGCCGATTTCGGGTTGCGGTTGCCGAATGCCCCGGAAGCGGCCCTCCGCAGGCGGTAAACCAACCACGGAACAAGCAAGACCGGGAGCGTCTGTGCGCCGACCCTGCGTTGGTTTGCCAGGTCCATTACGGCGCACGGATTGTTGGGGGCATCAAAATAAGGTCTTCGTGATCAGACTCGTGCCGTTGCGCGACCGCAACGGCTTCAGGACGCGGTGGGGGGCGGTAAGGGACGATCTGACGATTTGCTGCGCTCGGCGACCGCCCCAACCGGTTCACCGGTGTTCCTCTCATCCAGAACACATCGCCTCGATCAACAGCGGGGAAATCCTCAGCGGAATGCGCTCCCGGGTGACGGCGGCTAATAGGGAATGTCTAGCGGAAGACCAGCGCCAGAACCAGTCCGAGGATGATCCAAAATGGAATGGAGAGCAACAGGATGATGCTCAACACGCGCGAAGATCTCGCCCGGTCCTTCGATGATTTGGCCTCGATGGTCCGCCTGATGCGAAGCTCCAGATGGGCCAGGGTGAAGGGCTTTTCGATGTAGTCGTAAGCCCCCTCGGCCATCGTGCCAACGGCCGTTTCGATGGTTGGATGCGCCGTGATCATCAGGACCGGGACATTCGAATCGAGAGTGTGGATTCGCTCCAGCACTTGCGTCCCGCTGAGGCCTGGCATGATCAGGTCGCACAGCACCACGTCGAAGTTGTCCGTGGCGAGTTTCTCCAAGCCGTCATTCCCATTGGTGGCCATCACGACTTCGTAGCCCAGCATACCCAGTCCGACAACGAGGGTTTCCAGCAGGTCCGTGTCATCATCGATCACCAAAATGCGCGGTTTGTTGCTTGTTTTCATGAGGCATTGTGAGGTTGACACGCTATATGGCAGAGGCAGAAGAACACACCCGCCGACATTGAGACCTTTCTGTGGCCATCGTGCGCCTCGCCTCAAAAGAAAGGCAAGCATTTTTAGGGGATCAACTTGGGGAGCTTCGATTTCGAAACATCGCAGTCGGGAATTCGCATTTGACCTACCCCCTAGTTCTAGGGGTTGGCGGACGGCCGTCAATTCGGTTTAGTGGTGTCACCCTGAATCGGGTCAAGGACATGACGATGCAACACAGAACGCGGGAAGAATGGACAATCTGAATTCCAGTTGGCATTGCGCGCGCACCAAGCCCAAGCACGAGCATATCGCGGCAGCGGGCCTGACCCGGAATCTGGGGTTGGAGGTTTTCCATCCGCGCTTGCGCATGGAGCGGAGGACGCGGCGCGGCGTCGTGCGTGTGATCGAACCGCTTTTTCCATGCTACATTTTTGTCCGATTAACGAGTGCGGATCGCCTGGAGGATATTCGCTATTCACAAGGCGTGAGCTCATTGGTCCGGTTCGGTCAGCAGCTGGCGACGGTGCCGGATGCGGTGATCGACGAATTGCGTGAGAGCTTTGAACTCGATGAACCCCGGTATGTGGCTGATCATTTGTGCGCGGGGGCGGAAGTCACTTTGTCTGGGGGGCCGTTTCTTGGATCCACCGCGGTTGTGGTGCGGTCCATGCCCTCAGGGCAACGTGTGCAGATTCTTCTGGATTTTCTTGGGCGGTCGACGCTGACGGAAGTGGACCGCAGATTCCTGGTGGTGGAGAACAGTTGCCTGGCCGAACGGATACCCTCGCTGGCAACGTCGAAGATCGGGCGTTCCGGCGCGGCGGCTTAAGACGGACCCGCAGGCAGATTTCCTGAAAGGGGCTCAAATCCTCCAAGTGCGGAGCTTTGTACCGTTTGCTCGTCATTTTTCCCTTTTGTCACCCGAACGATTGGAGCTTGATGGCTAAACCCTTCGTCGTGGACAAGCAGAGCTCGCCAGCGTGTGGTGCCATGACTGGTATCCCGCGGTGGAAGCGTCTGTTGGATATCGCCGGCATTCTGCTGGCGTTACCGGTGGTGCTGCCGTTGGGACTGGTGCTGGCAGTGGTGATCAAAAGCCTCTCTCGTGGCCCGGTTTTCTTCCGTCAGGAGCGGGTGGGGTACCGGGGACGCTGGTTCCAGATATTGAAGTTTCGCACGATGGTCACCAACGCCGATCCTCGGATTCATCAAGCGTATTTGAAGGAGTTGATCCGAACCGACCGGGCGATGGTGAAACTGGATGCCAAACGGGATCCGAGACTGATCCCCTTCGGTTCCTGGCTTCGCTCGAGTGGTCTTGATGAGCTGCCCCAACTCGTCAATGTAATGCGAGGCGAGATGAGCCTTGTGGGGCCGCGTCCGGCCATCCCGTATGAAGTCGAACAGTACGTGCCCCGGCACTTGGGGCGTCTGGAAACACTGCCGGGCCTGACCGGGCTTTGGCAGGTTAGCGGGAAAAATCGTACTACTTTCGAGGAAATGATGGAGTTGGATCTGCACTACGTGCGCCACAAATCCCTGCTCATGGATTTAAAGATAATATTCAAGACCATCCCGGCGATCACGCGGCAGGTCTATGAAATAAAAGTCGGAACATCGCGCGTCTCACGAGCGCAGCGCGGTGCCGGTGCCAGCCGCCAACATGGGGAGAAACGCGGTGCTGCGTCCTGCCGTTGAGGGCCGGGCAGGCAAGGGCGAACGGGCATTGGCCGCGAGTTTCATGACAGGATCCCTGAACGGAGTCAACAACCTGCCGCGTTGCGATTAAGCATCCCCGAGGCGCTCATTCCTGAAAGGAGAAGGGACCATTATGCCTAGACAGATAAGGATCGAAAACTACGGCAATTCCAGAAGTACACTGGTTTCCAACGGTGCCAGGCGAACCCGGGAACGAATCAAAGTCGGGGTGGTGGGTTGCGGATACTGGGGGCCTAATCTGGCACGCAACTTCCGCCTGCTCCCGGACTGCAATCTGAAAATGATCTGCGACCTGAGTGAGAAGCGGTTGGCACATGTGCGGTCTCTGTGTCCGGAGGCGAAAGCCGAAAAAGACTATACGCGCATGCTCAACGAGGGCCGGCTGGATGCCGTGGTCATCGCCACTGCGGTCAAACTTCACTTTCCCATGGCCAAAGCGAGTCTTCTGGCGGGAAAACACACCATGATCGAAAAACCCATGGCCTCCTCCTCGGCGGAGTGCGAAGAGTTGATCGAGATCGCCCGCAGGAAGGGACTTGTCCTCATGGTGGGACACACGTTCCTCTATTCGCCTGCGGTGGCGAAGATCAAGGAGATTGTGGAATGTGGAGACATTGGAGATCTTCGATACATCTGTTCACGGCGCCTTAATTTGGGGTTGTTTCAGAAGGACATCAACGTGGCCTGGGATCTGGCGCCCCACGACGTTTCCATAATCCTGCACGTTATGGGAGAGCTTCCCACAAGCGTGAACTGCCGAGGCAGCGCGCATATCACCCCCGGCGTCGAGGATGTGACCTCGATGTGCCTCACCTTCCCCAAGGATCGTTCAGCGATTATTCACAGCAGTTGGCTTGATCCCCGAAAGGTCCGGGAGATGACCATCGTAGGCAGCAAACGGATGATTGTTTACGACGACGTGGCACCGCTGGAGAAGATACGGATCTTCGATTCCCGGGTCGAGCGACCGCCGCATTATGACACGTTTGCGGAGTTTCATTATGCCTATCACTACGGCGATATGTATGCCCCGTACCTCAAACAAGAAGAGCCGCTCAAAATTGAGTGCCAGCATTTTCTGGATTGCATCCGGGAAGGCCGATTGCCGATTTCGTGCGGGAAGAATGGGCTCGATTTGGTCAGGATCCTTGAAGCCTCGTCGCTCTCGCTGTCTCAGCATGGCAGTCCGATTACTCTTGAATCGGCGGCGAGAGCCGTAGTCCCCGTTCTGGGCGACCAGAACCCGGGTAGGGCGACGAATGGAAACTCCAGGAACGGAGATCACACGCCCCCAAACGATCCGCTGGTGAAGCCGCTCAACGGTGGAGCCGGAGCGTGATCAACCCCACTTCAATGAACCCGGACCGAAAGGCGGAACATGCCTGATTCATCGCAACTCTTCCAACAGATTGGACCTGACGTCAAACTAGGTAGGGACGTGCGCATCTTCGGCTTCACCAATCTCTACGGCTGCGAGATCGGCGATGAGGTGAAGATCGGTACGTTCGTGGAGATTCAAAAGGGCGTGCGGATTGGCAACCGCTGCAAGATCTCCAGCCATACATTCATCTGCGAGGGGGTGACGCTGGAGGACGGGGTGTTTGTCGGACACAATGTCACCTTCATCAACGACCGTTACCCTCGGGCGACGAACGGCGACGATGCGCTTCAGACCGAAGCGGACTGGGAGTGCGTGCCAACTTGGGTTGGCCGGGGAGCCTCGATCGGGTCTGGGGCGACGCTCCTGTGCGGCATCACGGTGGGTGAACGGGCCGTGATTGGTGCCGGAAGCGTGGTGACCAAGGACGTCCCATCGGGCGCTGTCGTGGCTGGCAATCCCGCTCGTGTCTTGAAGTTGCACGAAGAGCGTGTCCAGACAACGCGCAGCGCAGGCGGCAGACTGGTAGCAAGTGCCAGCCCAGATTGACTTTTCGCAATGGCAATTCGTTAGCTCTCCGAACCCTTCCACATTCCACTCATCCAAGACATGAAAGTTCCCTTCCTTGACCTTGTGGCGCACCACGCCTCCATTCGCGAGCAGGTGGATGCGGCGATCGCCGAAGTCATTGACTCCGGCGCGTTTGCCGGAGGGCCGTTCGTCGCCCGATTCGAAGACGAGTTTGCGGCTTACTGCGGCAGAGGTGCCGCGATTGGAGTCGGCAGCGGTACGGAGGCGCTTTGGTTGACCCTGCTGGCGCTCGGCGTCGGTCCGGGGGATGAGGTCGTGACTGTCCCGTCCACATTTTTGGCCACGGTCGAAGCCATCAGTTTCTGCGGAGCGCGCCCGGTATTCGTGGACATCGAGGAGCGCACCTATACCCTGGATCCGGACCAACTGGAACGAGCGATCAGCCCCCGCACCAAGGTCATCATTCCGGTGCATCTTTTTGGCCAGATGGCCGATATGGACCCGATCTTGCAGATCGCAGCCCGGCATGATCTCAGGGTCGTTGAGGACGCCTGCCAGGCACACGGTGCCCGGTACCACGGAAAGAGAGCGGGCACGTTGGGGATTGCCGGCTGTTTCAGCTTTTATCCCGGAAAGAATCTCGGTGCATTTGGCGAAGCCGGAGCGGTCGTCACGAATGATGCCGCACTCGAAGCGAAGATCAAAGAGCTGCGCGACCACGGGCAAGTGCGCAAGTACTTCCACTCCTCGATCGGTTGGAACGCGCGGATGGATGGCATTCAAGGGGCCGTCTTGAGCATCAAGCTCGCCCGACTCGATGCGGCCAACGCCATGCGGCGGGCTCACGCAGAACTCTACGACGAACTGCTTTCCGGACTCGACTCCATCCTGACCCCAGTCGCGATGCCCTTCAACGAGCATATCTATCATGCCTATGCCATCCGAGTTCCGGACCGGGATCGAATCCTCAGGGAATTGGCCGACCGTGGGATCTCCTGCGCCATCCATTATCCCATTCCGGTTCATCTGCAGGAGGCCTACCGCGCGCTGGGGCTCAACGCGGGTGCATTTCCGGTTTCAGAACAATGCGCGAACGAATTCCTTTCTTTGCCCATGTTTCCGGAATTGACGGAGGAGCAAATCGGTTGCGTGGCCAATGAATTGAAGGCTTGTGCGGGCAAAATGAACGCCTGTGCGGTGTGATCACGCTGAAAATTCATTCGGAGGGCTGGTCGTCATCAACCCCCTGGAACATCCGGACTGGGATGCGTTGCTTGCCACGCATCCGGAGAGCGGGTTTTTCCACGGTGGGGCCTGGGCGCGAGTGCTCCACCGTACTTACGGGCACCGGCCGGTCTATTTCTGTCGAATCGCGAACGGACGCCTGGTCGAGTTGCTTGCGGTCATGGAAGTGGTCAGTCCCTGGACGGGGCGACGCGGAGTTTCGCTCCCATTCACGGATGTGTGCGCGGTGCTGAGGGATACGGGGCAAGCTGGCTCGCGATTGCACGAGGCGGCCGTGGAATTTGGGGTTCGCGAGGGGTGGAAGTATTTGGAATGCCGTGGCGGTGTTCCTGACTGGCCGGGCGCGTCGCCTTCGGTGGCCTTCTACGGTCACAACGTCGAGTTGAGTGGTCCGCCGGAGCAATTGTTCGAGAGCTTTCAAGGCGCGGTGCGGCGGGGCGTCCGCAAAGCGTTGGACGCGGGAGTAAAGGTCGAATTCAGCCGGCATCCGGAATCAATGCAGACGTTCTACCAGCTGCATTGCCTGACCCGCCAACGTCACGGTGTCCCGCCCCAACCGCGCCGATTCTTTGAGTCCATTGCGAGCGAGGTGCTCGCCGAAGGGCACGGATTCGTAACGACGGCGCGTTTCGGGGCGAAGCCGCTCGCGGCGGCGGTTTATTTCCATCGACATCGGCGGGCGATCTATAAGTTCGGGGCGTCCGACGGCACGTTCCAGCACATGCGGCCCAACAACCTCGTGATGTGGGAAACGATCCGGCGTTGCGCGCAGGAGGGGTTTGAAGGTTTGCACCTGGGCCGGACTTCGGTGGTCAACACAGGGCTGCGGCGATTCAAGCTTGGGTTCGGCGCCCGGGAAGAACGGATGGAGTATTGCCGGTACGATTTGGCCGGACAGACCTTCGTTCCCATCACGGATCGCGCCGAGGGATGGTTCAACGGTTTATTCCGGTCTCTGCCACTGCCGTGGTTGCGGCTGGCGGGCAGAATTCTTTATCCGCACCTGTCATGAAAACGAGTGAAACAACCGAGGAATGTCGATCTGACAATCACCGGAAATTGTCGGTTCTGTTTGTGGACGACGATACCGATTGGCTTGAATTGCTGCAGCTGGTCCTGGGGGAATTGCGGAGCCGTTGGAACATGAAATTTGCTGCCAGCGGCGCGCGCGCACTGGAATTGATGGAGAAAACATCGTTCGACGTGGTGATCTCGGATTTGAACATGCCGGAGATGAACGGCATCGAACTGCTCAAGCGGGCGCGGGACCTTTACCCGGCCACGGCCCGGATGCTCTTTTGCGGCTCTCCGTCCCCCGGGTCATTGCTGGAATGGGTCGGTCTGATTCATCAATTCCTGCCAAAACCGAGCTCGCTGGAACAGATCAGGTCCACCGTTCAGCGAGCGGCGATAGCCCGCTCCTATTTCTCCGGAACGGCGCTTCAAGAAAAAATCTCCCGGCTCGAGAGCCTGCCCAGCCTGCCCTCGCTCTACGCCGAGCTGGTCCAGCAATTAAAATCGGAGGAAGCGTCGCCGAAGGACGTCGCCCGAACAATTTCCAGGGACCTCGGCATGACGACGCGGGTTCTCTCGACGGTGAATTCAGCGTGGTTCGGTTTGCCGGAGCCGATGTCCAACCTGGCGGATGCCGTTACCATCCTTGGATTTGAAACGTTGAAGGATCTCGTGTTGGCGAGCGGTGTCTTCCGGCAGTTCGAATCCCGGAAATTGGGGGGGATTTCTTTGGAGACCCTCTGGCATCACAGCGGCCGGGTGGCGCAAGCTGCCCAACTCATTGCCAGGCACGAACGAGCCGGCCGGCAGGTGATCGATGCCGCGTATACGGCCGGGCTCCTGCACGACGTGGGCAAACTGATCCTGGCGAGCAGTTATCCAGGTGAATACGAGGAGGTCGTTCACAACGCGCAGGCACAGCGCCTGGAATCGCTCGTGGCCGAGCGGGAAATCCTGAATTGCGATCATGCGGAAGTGGGAGGGTATCTCCTGGACCTCTGGGGGCTGCCGCCGGCGGTGGTGGAGGCCGTGGCGTACCATCATCTTCCAACCCGCTGCACACGCAAACCGTTTTCGGCCCTGGCGGCGGTCCATGCGGCGGAAGTTCTAGTGCATGCGCATCGGGTGCCTTACCGGGGAGTCGCCGCGCCGCACGCGGATCTTCTTTTTCTCTCGAGCATTGGACACGGCAACGCGCTGGACCACTGGAGTGGACTCCTGGCCACCGCATCCTAAAAGGATACCTGAACGCACCATCAGACTCATGGATACCCATGCGAATTTCTCGGTTCTGTTCGTCGGCAAGGATTCCCTGCCACCTGAAGTTTCCCCGCAGTCGCTGCCCGGTGTTTCGGAAGGTTGGCAGACGAAGTTCGCCTCCAACGCGGTGGAAGGATTCGAACTGCTGGCGCGCACGCGCTTCGACGTGGTGGTGTCGGACCTGCACTTGCCCGGAATCGATGGGGTGGAATTTCTAAAGGCCCTGCGCGAGCGTTTTCCGCTGGCCGGGAGAATTGTTTTTTCCAGGGAGCCTCCTGACCGAGTGCTGGAGAAAGCGTCCGAGATCGCCGACCGCTGCCTGCCCTGTCCGTGCTCGGAGGAAACGCTCAAAGCCACGATCGAGGGTGTAGCCGCGGGCCGCTCGCGGCTGGCAGGAGCCGATATCCGACAGAAGATATCCCGATTGGAGCGGATTCCGAGTTTGCCAAAGTTGTACGAGCGTTTGGTGGGTCAGTTGCAGTCGAGAGAAACAGATCTGGGGGAAATCGCGGACACCATTTCGGAGGATATTGGAATGACGGCCCAGATTCTGAAGCTCGTGAATTCGGCCTACTTTGGATTGCCCCGGCCGACCTCAAACGTGCGCGAGGTCATCGGATTCCTTGGTACCAATACCATTCAATATCTGGTATTGGCGATTGGGATTTTCAGGCAGACCGACCGGGCCGAACTGGGTGGGTTTCCGCTGGATGCCCTGTGGAACCATTGCGCACGCACGGCCACCTTCGCCAAATTGATTGCCAAATGCGAACGGGTTGACCGGGACTCGGTTGAGAATTCAACCACCGCCGGACTGCTGCACGACGTCGGCCAGCTTGTGCTCGCGAGCAACTACCCGGAACAGTATCGCGAAGTTCGGCGAAATGCGGCGGCCAGGCGCGTCGAGTGGATCGTCGGGGAGCGGGAGGCCTTTGGCTTCGATCACGCCGAAGTGGGTGGGATGGTCTTGGGGCTCTGGGGTTTGCCCGCCGCGCTGGTCGAGGCGGTCACTTACCATCACGCGCCGGTCAACAGCCCGGGCGATGGGGTCACGGTGGTGACGGCTGTGCACGTCGCCAATGTTCTGGCGCAACGCAAAGGCCCTTCCTATACCGGGACGATCCTGCCGCGGGTCGATCAGCCATATCTGGAGCGAATCGGACGAGGCAACGACTTTGAGCGCTGGCGCGGAGAGATCGAAGAAACGACGGTATGATCCGACGTGGCGGTCCCTTCGATGCGCATCCATCCGCCTTTTCTCAAGGTCATGAACGAAATCGACGTCAGTGCACCCGTTTCCGGAGTGGGAAACAGGCGCCCCCGAGTGCCCGCTTCCCCCGGTATTGCGCTGGGCGATGTCTATTACGCGCTTTTCCGGTGGAAACGGATGATCGGGTTGCTTTCGTTGGCGGGTTTGATGGCCGCCGGAATCTACTTTTGGCGAGCCCCGGTGATATATCTGTCCGATGCCAAGTTGCTGGTCCGGTACGTAATCGACAAATCTCCGGTGAATCTGGTGGCTGATGCGTCTAAAGTGAAGACTCCGGACCCGGGCGGACGGAACATCATCAACACGGAACTAGAGATCCTCACCAGTTTCGATTTGGCCCAGGCGGTTGCGGAAGCGGTGGGACCCTCGAATATCCTGGCCAGGGTGGGGGGGGGCACGAATCTGCTGGCGGCGGCGGCGGTTATCAGGAAGGGCATTGTGGTGGAAGCGACCCGGAACAGCGATGCCATTCGAATTGCATTTCAATACCCGGATCCTGGGGTCATCGTCCCCGTCCTGGGCCAGTGGATCAAATCCTACCTGGACAAACAAGCTGAGATTCGAGGTGCCGGCAGCTTCGACGCGTTTCTTGTCAAAGAGTTGGATCAGCTCCGTGGAAACCTGAAGAAGACCCAGGAAGCGTTGCGGCAGGCCAAGGAACAGGCCAAAGTGATCTCGCTGGAGGACTCCACCAAGGCTTATGCGGAACAGCTGTCCAGAATCCGCGCGGAAATCCTGAATACCGAAGCGGAACTCGCCGAGCACCAGGCCAGTCTCAATGAAATGGTGAAACTGATGCCCGAGAAGGCGGAGGCTCTGACCAACGATGTCACTATGGCGGCTTTTACCAACGGAGTCACCATGTCGGCGTCGGCCAAATTCGGGGAGTTCAGGCGGGTTTACGGGTTGCTGGAGCTCCTGCACCAGCGGGAGCAAAGTCTGCAGGTTCAATTCACTTCAGAGAATCTCTTGCTGCAATCCGTCCGGCAACAGATTGTCGAAAAGGAGAATGTCCTGCATCAGATCGAAAGCGAGAACCCGGAATTTGCCCAGCTGTTGATGCCAAAGTCCGCCGGCGACCTGGAGTCCGCCAAATCCGCCGTCGAGGCGGAGGGTATCGAGCGCTTTTCCCGTGCCTCCCAAATGAATCAAATGGCCGCCTTGAATCTTGAGCGGACCCGGGTGCTGGCGCTGGAGTCGAAGATGGGTGTGCTCACGAATCAGTTGGAAGCGGTCTGGAAAAAGGCGAGTGCGCTGGATGACATGGAGGGAGCGACCACGGATTTGCAGCGCCGGGAGGAGATGGAGAGCGCACGTTACAAATCCTTCGCCGCCAGTCTCGAACAGACCCGGCTTCAACAGGCCATGGGGGAAGGCCAGATCTCAAACATGAGCGTGATCCAGGCGCCCTCCCCACCGGCCCGGGTTGTTTCGAAGTTATACATGACCGTGGTCGGAATCTTGTTTGTCAGCATTGGCGGGGCTTTGGCGATGGCCTTTTTGATTGAATTTTATCTGGACCGCTCGCTGAGACGCACGGTGGAAATCGAATCCCGGCTGAGTCTGTCCCTGGTCCTCTCCATCCCAAACAGCCGACCGAATGGGAAGTCTCGGTCCTCAATGCTCATCCGAAAGGCTGCACGGTTCACGCGAGGGTTCTTCCGAACCAGGGCCCGGAAGCCGGAGCCGGGCGGACCCGACCCGGTGGTGCAGACCGAAGAGCTTCCTGCCGCGCCACTCCGCGAGGGAAGGGGGAAGAGACTTTTGAAGAGGATCAAGAGCCCTCTTTCCCGTCTCCCGAGACCGTTCTCAACGGCCAGGACCCGTATCGAGAATCTGAGCGAGCCTGCACTGGCGGTTGAGTCCGAAGGCGCCATTTCGGAATCCTGCGAGCCACTGCAGCCTTATTACGATGCGTTGCGGGACCGTCTCATCTCCTATTTCGATCTGAACAACATGACCCATAAACCAAAGCTGGTAGCGGTGACAAGTTGCGGCACCGGCTGCGGTGTGAGCAGCGTGGCAGTGGGGCTGGCCACCTCTCTCGCTGAAGCTGCGGATGGGAGGGTTTTATTGGTGGATATGAGTTCGGAGCACGCCTCGGCTCAGAGATTTTGCCAGGGAAACGGGGGCTGCAGGCTCGATGAGGTATTGGAGAATGGGACGCGGGATGGCGCGCTGGTGCAGAGCAATCTTTACGTCGTCACCGAGGAAGGTGACCGCAAACCGTCGAATGGAAAATATGCCTCGCGCGTGCACCCGAGGCGATTCACGCAATTGGTTCCCCGACTCAAGGCGAGTGACTACGATTTCATCATTTTCGACATGCCTTCGGTTAGTCAAACGAGCGTTACTCCCAAAGTGGCGAGGTTCATGGACATGGTTCTGTTTGTGGTCGAGTCCGAGAAGACGGATGGCGACATTGCGAGGCGGGCAACGGCCTGGTTGGGGGAATCACGAGCCAGCATTGGGGTTATTTTGAACAAGGAACGCGCCTACGTTCCCGAGTGGCTCCAGCAAAGATTCTGAGCTGTCATCATGTTGCGTAATCGTTTCTACTACGGTATCAAACCGCTGCTGCCTCCCGATCTGCGGCTGGTCGTTCGCAGATGGTTTGCCGTTCGGAAGCGGGCCCAGGAGGCGAACACCTGGCCCATCCTGCCCGGTTCGGAGCACCCCCCGGAAGGCTGGCCCGGTTGGCCCAGCGGCAAGCAGTTCGCCCTCGTCCTCACACATGATGTCGAGGGGGAAAAGGGCCTGGCCAAATGCCGGCAATTGATGCAATTGGAGATGGCGCTTGGATTCCGGTCCTGTTTCAACTTGATTCCCGAGGGCGATTACCGTGTTCCCCGCAGACTGCGCGAGGAACTTCGGCGCAACGGTTTTGAAGTGGGGGTGCACGACCTCCATCACGATGGCAAACTTTTCCAATCCAAGCAGGCTTTCCTCACCCATGCTGCCAAGATCAATCGATACCTGCAGGAATGGGGTGCGTCGGGCTTTCGTGCCGGTTTCATGTTGAACAATCAGGATTGGCTCCACCACCTGAACATCCAGTACGACAGTTCCTCGTTTGACACTGACCCGTTTGAGCCACAACCCTATGGGCGGAATACAATCTTCCCCTTCTGGACCCCCTGTCCTGATTCGCATCGGCGAGAGCAACGGAGTGAGGCACCCTCCGCGATGGATCCGGGATCCTGCATTAAAAAGCGGTCCTCTGACACAATGGGCTCGTTCCCCAGCTCTCACCATTCAAACGGCTGCGCCCCGGGGAGAGGCTACATCGAGTTGCCTTACACACTGCCGCAGGACTCCACCCTGTTCCTGATATTCAAGGAGCGACATCCGGATATCTGGTGTCAAAAGCTGGACTGGGTCGCCCGGCACGGCGGCATGGCGATGCTGGACGTGCATCCGGACTACATGCGTTTTGACGGTGAGTCGACTTCGCCCCTCAACTATCCGGTGGAAAACTACGTCCGCTTTCTGGAATACATCCGCTCCAGATACGCGAACCAGTATTGGCATGCGCTGCCAAGGGAGGTCGCTGATTTTGTGAGTGAGTCCCGGAAGAAGAACGGGCCTGCGGCGTTGCGCAACCCCGCTCGGTCGGCGCGGGCACACAAGGTCCGGCCCAAGATCTGGATTGATCTCGACAACACGCCCCACGTGCCGTTTTTCGAGCCGATCATGGACGAGTTGAAGGCGCGGGGGTTTCCTCTGCTGGTGACAGCGCGCGATGCGTTCCAGGTGTGCGAATTGGCGGACCAGAAAGGCATGCGGTACATCAAGATTGGGAAGCATCATGGCAAACACCGGTTGCTCAAGGCCACGGGTTTGTTGCTTCGGGCATTTCAATTGTTTTCGGTGGTCGCCCGTGAGAAGCCGGCCTTGGGGGTTTCGCACGGCGCGCGTTCTCAACTGCTTCTAGGAACGTGGCTTCGTATTCCCACCGTGCTCGTGGAGGATTACGAGTATTGCCAGTTCCCCATAATGATGCGCCCCTCCTGGTTGGTGGCACCGACGGTGATTCCAAACAGTGTGCTTCCTGTCAAGAATGGTCGCGTCCGCAAATACTCCGGCATCAAGGAGGACGTTTACGCCTGGAAACTCAGGCCTGATCCCGGCGTGCTCCGTAATCTGGGGCTCAGCGAAGCGGACATCGTCGCGACCGTTAGGCCGCCGGCCACGGAGGCCCACTATCACAATCCGGAGAGTGAACAGTTGTTTGAACAGTTCATGGAACGCGCCTGCCAAACACCCGGGGTTCGAATCGTCTTGTTGCCGCGCAACCAGAAACAGGGGGACTGGATTCGGAACCGGTGGCCGGCATGGTTTACCAACGGTAAGACCGTGATCCCGGATGGCGTCGTTGACGGACTGAATCTTATTTGGCACTCGGACTTCGTTGTCAGCGGAGGTGGAACGATGAACCGCGAAGCGGCCGCCTTGCACGTGCCGGTGTACAGCATCTTCCGCGGGATCATAGGAGCCGTGGACGAGCATTTGCGCGCCACGGGGCGCTTGGTGCTGATCGAGTCCGCCGAAGACGTGAAGCGGAAAATCAATGTCGTGCCGCGTCCCCGGTCTGCGATTTCCGAAGTCACTTCGAAAAACACCCTGAATCAGATCGTCGATACGATTGAGGAGATCGCGGATGCCTGCGGTCGGTGAGTTCGCCGGCAGCCGTTTCCCCCATGAATCACACCCATGAGTGACAACCCAACCAAACTGCTGATCGTTGCCGGTGCCCGACCAAACTTCATGAAGGTCGCCCCGTTGATTCACGCCCTCGAACGCCACAACGGCGCTCGAACCTCTCAACGCCCCCCCCTTGACCGGCAACTGACTTACCGTCTCATCCACACCGGACAGCATTTCGACGAGAAGATGTCTGACATCTTCTTCCGCGAACTCGACATCCCGTTCCCGGACTTGAATCTCGAAGTCGGGTCGGGATCCCACGCCGCGCAGACGGCCAACATCATGCTGCGATTCGAGCCGGTCTGTGAGCGGGAACGGCCAGACTGGGTGGTCGTGGTGGGGGATGTTAATTCGACGATGGCCTGCACGCTGGTCGCCGCCAAAATGGGAATTCGAGTCGCCCACATCGAGGCTGGTCTGCGAAGTTTCGACCGGACGATGCCGGAGGAGACCAACCGCATCGTTACCGATTCACTGGCGGACCTTCTTCTGACGCCGTCGGAGGATGCCAGCGAGAATCTTCGGCGCGAAGGTATCCCTGACGGCAAGATCCGGCTCGTTGGGAACATCATGATCGACTCGCTGGTCACTCACCTGGACAAGGCCTCGGAGAGAGGAACGCTGGAGAAACTCGGATTGAAGGATAAGGGTTACATCTACGTCACCCTGCATCGACCGTCCAATGTGGACGCCAAAGACTCGTTGCAGCGAATTGTTCAGGAATTGTCTGCGACCGCGCGTCGATGGCCGGTGGTGTTTCCAGTTCATCCCCGGACCAGAAACCGGCTCGCGGAATTCGATCTATCCTTCACGAACGGGAATGGTTCCGGACTGAATCTGATGGAGCCGCTGGGGTATCTCGACTCCCTGGAACTCACCCGGCATGCGCGCTGTGTATTGACCGATTCCGGCGGTTTGCAGGAAGAGAGCACCTATTTTCGGACCCCGTGCCTGACGTTGCGTCCGAACACCGAACGTCCGGTCACGGTTACCATTGGAAGCAATCGCTTGACCAGTGTGAGTCGGCTCAGGCCCGATCTCGAAAACGCGCTCCAGGGCCCGGAACGTCTGGGGCAGACTCCGCCGCTGTGGGACGGAAGGACTGCAGAACGGATCGTGCAAACCTTGCTCGAGGCTTGACGCCTGAGGCGCTGCCGGTGGCCCATGCCACATCATGTCCATTCGCGCTATCGTCTGCGGTTTGTTGGTGCTGTGTTTTTGCGCCTACGCGTGGCGGAATTGGTTTGGTGCCTTGAGCGCTGGAATCGTCCTGATGGCGTTCCTTGAGCACCCGGACATGCCCAAAAGCATTCTGGGCATTCAGGGGCTCAACCTTTGGAACCTGCTGTTTCTCAATGTCACGATGGCGTGGCTGAAGAACCGCCGACGGGAAGGGTTGGAGTGGGACATGTCGGCGGGCGTAAAATTTGCCTTCATCCTGTACATCGGCATCACGATTGTGGGCTTTCTCAGGCTGTTCGTGAACCCTACCGGCTACTATACCGAAGGCTCGATGAAGATCGTGGTGGATTACCTCATCAATCCAATGAAATTCCTGTTGCCGTGCTTTCTGCTTTATGACGGTTGCCGCAGTCCGGAGCGGGTTTCGATGGCGCTTGGTGCAATCATGCTTTCATTCCTGTTGCTGTCCATTCAGGTCATCAAGTACATGGGCCTGCACTTTGATTTGTCCGGGGACGCGCTCAGCGGGCGTGCGGCGAGGATTCTTGTCCGGTCGGTTGGTTATCATCGCGTGGACCTGTCGATGATGCTTTCGGGGGCGAGTTGGGCGATGGTGGCGTACTCCCGGATGTTTACCCGCCGAAGCGTGCGCTGGGGCATGCTGGGTGCCGCCGCAGTGGTTGTCCTGGCGCAGGCGCTCACCGGGGGACGAACCGGCTACGTGACCTGGGGGCTCATCGGTCTGACTCTCTGCCTTCTGAGATGGCGCCGGTTGCTGCCGGTGATTCCGGCTGGAGTGGTGGCGGTGATCATCCTGGTTCCCGGGGTTGCTGAACGCATGCTGCAAGGATTTGGAATGACCAACGGTCCGATCGCGCAGGAAACGGATATCGGCAGCGTGACGTCCGGCAGAACCGAGATCTGGCCGGTGGTGATTGGGAAAATCAGGGAGAATCCCGTGATTGGATACGGCCGCCTTGCCATGATGCGGACCGGACTTGCCCAGTATGCGGTCGAGGAATTGAACGACGGTTTTGCCCATCCCCATAGCGCTTACTTGGAGACACTGTTGGACAACGGATTCTTGGGATCGATTTGCGTCATGCCAATCTACCTCGTGGCGTTGGCGCGATCCTTGAGTCTCTTTCGGGATCGGGCCGGTAGGGTGAATGAGGTGGCGGGAGCCACGGCGTCGGCGCTGTTGCTCGGCCTGTTGATTGCGGGTCTTGGCGCCCAGACGTTTTACCCGCGTGAAGGAGTGTTCTGGATGTGGGCCTGTGTCGGAATCGCGCTCCGACTTTCCGTGGATCGAGATTGGGGCCGTCGGATGGTCGCGCTTGGTTCGGAACCGTACCTGCCCTCTCAGAGGGTTCCTTGCGGAATACGGTTTGTGTAGCGGTTCCTGGGAGCGCACTGGGTTTGATATCCGCTGCCGGTATAAGCGTGCCGGCTCCGCCGGGGTTGTGATGGGTCCCCCCTCCCGGCGGGCCTGCGGGCAGGACGGGACTGCGGTTGTTCATGGCGCATGGCCCCTAAGAGAAGGCAAACGATGGAAAGAACGAGAACAATTATTCTGGCCGGGGGCAAGGGCACTCGGCTTCGCCCGCTCACCACCGTGTTTCCGAAGCCGTTGGTGCCATTGGGAAACAAACCCGTGCTGGAGATCCTCCTGCGCCGGTTGGCGGCCAGCGGTTTGGTGGACGTGACCATCTGTACGGGTTACCTGGGCGAATTGATCCAGGCGGTGTGCGGGGATGGGCACAAGTTCGGTCTGAAAATCGAGTATGTCACTGAAGAGGAACCCCTGGGGACGGCCGGCCCCCTGGGGCTGATTCGCCAGTTAACCGATCCGCTCCTGGTTCTGAATGGCGATCTTTTGACCACTTTGGATTTCCGCCGAATCATCCAGTTCCATCGTGAGACGAGCGCCAATTTCACCCTGGCGGTGTTTCCACGGGAAGTGAAGATCGACTTCGGCGTGATCAGGCTGGATCCCGAAGGCGAGTTCCAAGGATACCTGGAGAAGCCCAGTTATCACTACGAAGTGAGCATGGGGGTCAATGTCATCAGCCGGAAGGCGGTCGAGCATGTGAGAGTCGGTGAGCGACTCGACATGCCGGACCTCGTGCTCCGGGTGAATCAGTGCGGGGGACGGGTGAAGTGTTACCGAGAGACGTGTCAATGGCTGGACATTGGCCGGATGGACGATTACGCCCGGGCTCAGGATGAGTTCTGCAGGAATGACACGGTCTATCTCGAACCGCCTTCTGCTCCTTCTCCTCTGTCTTTTCCACTGGACGAGCCGGGCGAAGACCCGGACGAACGAGTGGCAAGGCCTCTACCGTTGCTGCCCCTGCCTGCAGGTTGTGCCACCTAAGGATTCCCGGTCGTTTGGAGAACACGGTGACACTGCTGTTCCATAGGATTCATTCATGAATGCACCCCGTTACGATGGTCGCCCCATCTCAGTCTGCCTGCTGATCAGCAGCCTTGAATTTGGGGGAGCGGAACGACAGGTGATCGAAATGACCCGGGCATTTGATCGCACCCGGGTCAATCCGGTGATCTGTTCGCTTTCTCGGGAAGTGCCTTTGGCGGCGTCCCTCACGCTGCCGGAAGCCGATCTCGTGATCGTGGAACGGCGGGGACGTTATGACTTTTCCACGGTTCTCCGCGTGGCCCGGTTGCTTCGGCAGCGCAAGGTGGACGTGGTGCATGCGTTCCTCCTCGACGCTGAAATCGCGGCGCGCCTGGCAGCGCCTCTCGCCGGGGTTCCGGTCGTGGTCGCCTCGGAACGGAATACCGACTACACCCGGCCATTGTTTCACAGGCTTGCCCTGCGTCTGACTCAGCCTTTGTTCGATGTCATGATTGCCAACTCACACGCCGGGAAGGCGTTTAACGTGAGAACGATGGGACTGACCGAGGGGCGCATCGAGGTGGTCCACAATGGTGTCGATACGGAACGTTTCCACCCCGACCATGCGGCTGGTTTGGCTTTCCGGAAGACGCAGGGAATCCCAGCCACCGATCCCGTGATTGCGATGGTGGCCAGCTTCAAGCGGCAGAAGGGCCATGACTGTTTTCTCAAGATGGCCCGGCAAGTTGCACGATCTTTCCCAAATGCCTGGTTTCTCGTTGTTGGGGGACTGGTGGAGGACGATTTTGAGGCCAGCAGCCGGTATGCGGCGGAAATCAGGCAGCTCGCCGCGTCGCTGGACCTGGGAGAGCGATGCCGGTTCGTGGGCAATCAGAAGCAGATGGAAGCTGTCTATAACGGCTGCGATCTCACGGCGTTGTTGTCGCTTCGCGAAGGTACTCCCAATGTTCTGCTCGAATCGATGGCCTGCGGCGTTCCGGTGCTGGCGTCGGATGCCGCTGACAATGCCATCCTCGTTCAGGATGGCGTGACCGGCTGCATTTTAGCCAAGGACGATTACGCGGGAGCGGCGCGTCGAGCGGTTGAGCTGCTGTCGAATCGAGGATTGAGAAACCGCATGGGAGAGGCTGCTCGCAGACATGTGTGCCAGGAATATTCGATCTCGATGGCCGCTACCAGGACCGAAGACGTTTACCGCCGGTGCCTCGAAGGGGTTGACAGTCGGCACCGAAGTCCACGGCGCCCCCGAGTAGCGATGAAGAAGGAAGAGTTGATGGGACAGACCCAAACGTTGCGCTAGATCCATGCAGGACGTGCTTTACATCCTAAGCCCAAGCTATAGCGGTTCAACCTTGCTGACCTTTCTCCTGGCAGCCCATCCGGACATTGCCACCGTGGGAGAACTGAAGGCCACCTCGATGGGCGATATCGAGAGTTACCCTTGTTCCTGCGGGTCCCTGTTGGTGAGCTGCAGCTTTTGGCGTCAGGTGAAGGAGGGCATGCAGCGGGGGAATGGTTCCTTTAATCTGGAGGCATTCGGCACCCATTTCAATGAGGGCCCGGTGATTTTCAGACGTCTGATCAGGCTCGGTCTCCGGCATCCATTCCTGGAGGTGTTGAGTTCGCTGGCGCTGGCGGCAGTGCCCGGATACAAAGCTCGACATTCGAGAATCCTCGACCAGAACCGGCGGCTGATCGAGTTGGTTACAAATCTTCAGGGCGCTCGCGTCTTCCTCGATGGCTCCAAGGATCCGGAACGGCTCCATCAGTTTCGAAAGAGGTTGCCCTGGCCGCTGAAGGTCATTCATCTGGTCCGGGACGGAAGAGGAGTCACCAACTCTTACATGAAGCACTATGGAACAGGGATGACAGAGGCCCTTCGTGAGTGGCTGTGGACGGATCGTGCCTGCAAACGAGCTCTCTCCGGGCTGGACTCCTCGCAGGGCATGACGGTTCGCTATGAAGATCTCTGCCGGGATCCGAAGGACGTTTTGGGGGCGATCTTTCGTTTTGCGGGCATCGCGGAAAACCCCGCCACCCTGCGCTCCGAGGCCTCAGACTTCCATATCCTTGGCAACTCCATGCGTTTGGATCGAAGCAAGGGGATTGGTTTGGATGAGAAATGGCGCTCTGAGCTTTCGGAAGAGAACCTGGGCCTGTTTGAACGCCTCGCGGGCCGGTGCAACCAACAATACGGATACGCATCATTCGTTTGAAAATAACCACAACACAAGGTGCCGACTTGACCGGCCGGGATCGTCTCGTGAAGAACGTTCTGTTCAGTTGGGGCGGGCAGTTCGTATTCATCCTGGCGGGTTTCATCATGCCGCGAATGATTGACGCCAGGCTGGGGCAGGATCTGCTGGGCGTGTGGGATTTCGCCTGGTCACTGGTGGCGTCCTTCCAGTGGATCGAAGCGGGAATCTCCGGCTCGGTGAACCGCTATGTGGGCCGCTATTGGGCCGCACGAGATCAGTCGGGCATCAATCGCGTTGTCAGTTCCGCGACCGCAGTTCTGGTGTTTGCGGCCTTGCTGGTGCTGATTCTGACGGTCACGCTCTCGGTCGAACTGCCCCGGTTCTTTGGCAGTCGGTTGGGTGAACACACCTTGAGCGCTCAATGGGCGGTGCTTTTTCTTGGATCCTCAATGAGTGTTCAGATGGCGGTGGGGGCCTTTAACGGAGTTGTTACGGGGTGTCATCGGTGGGAACTGTTGAACATCATTCGCAGCAGCTGGTACCTGGTCGCCGCCATGAGCATGGTGGCAGCATTATTTCAGGGAGGCGGGTTGTTGGCTCTGGCTGCGCTGACGTTTGTCGGCGAAGTCGGCGGACAAATGACGCGCGTGGTTGTGGCCCATCGCATATGCCCGGGATTGAGACTCCGGCGGTCCCTGGTCTCGTGGTCCACGATCAGGGAGATGTATGTCTTTGGCGGCAAGGTGTTGCTGCAAAGTGTCTCGAACCTGTTGCTGCAGTCCACGACCAGCGTGCTGATCCTGGCGTTTCTTGGTCCGGCGGCTCTGGCTCTGTACTCGCGGCCTCGCGCTCTGGTGCACCAAATGAATTCGCTGATCAGGCGCATGACAATGACCTTGATTCCCACGACGAGCTCGATGGAGGGTTCCGGAGACCTTGAAGCGGTTCAGGAACTGCTTCTAAAATCAGTGCGCTACACATTGTATCTCACGTTGCCGATTGTCCTGACATTGTCCTTTTTCGGAGGGCCGATTCTCCGGCTCTGGATGGGATCCGAGTACGCAAACGGGGTTTTGGTGATGGTGGTAGCGGTCGGCGCCCTCGGGCCCATCGCGCAGACTCCGGTGCTGGACATTCTGGTCGGCCTCAACTGTCACGGCCGCGCTTCGGTGGGGCAGTTGATCGCGTCGCTGTGCGCGATTGGCGCGCTCTATGTCGCGCTGGGGCAACTGGGTCTCGGAATCACGGGAGCGGCCCTTGTCGTTGCATTGCCGCGCACCCTGCTGAGCACCATCTATTATCCGCTCCTGATCTGTTCGCGACTTGGCCTGAGTGTTGGGGATTACGCACGCTCGGTTGCTGTCGGCCCGAGCCTGCACCTCCTGCCGTTCGCGGCGTGTTTGGGGGGGGCACGATTGATCTTTCGGGAGGCGCCGCTGGAAGGTTTGTTTTGGAGCGGTGCACTGGGGGGCGGCATGCTGGCGATCGTGTATTGGCGATACGTTCTGCCGGCTCGGATTAAGACCTGGGTGCGAGGGGCTCTGGGAGTGGCCATGAGGCCCAAGGCGGCCGTCTGATGAACCACTCCGACGTGCCTGGAAAAGCGACTCGTTCATCCAGATCGGTCCCGGGCTCGAAACGATGACCCTTTACCTCGTTCGGTGCCGGGAGTCTTCGCAGAATTGCCACTGGCATTCATTGGTTCGATCCATTCGCGCAACTCAACACACAAAACGATATGCATTCCCACAGACTAACACGCACGAACACACACACGAGATTATCGGCGATGGTTGGCTTCTGCGCCATCCTGAGCCTGTTTGCACCGGCGTGCTTGCAGGCGGCGCCGGTGGCCGACGCCGGTCCCGATAGTGTCTACGGCCCGGATGTCCCGATCATCCTGGACGGCAGCCAGTCCACCAGCGACCGCGGGCCGTTGACCTACTTGTGGGAGCAAATCAACGGCGACCCGGTTGAACTGATCGGTCAGGACCGCGCCATCGCGATGGTGATGCCCACATCCGCGACCGGGCCCCGCGTTTTCCGGTTGTCCGTTTCGACCGGCAACACGACGGCTACGGACGACGTTGCGATTGCGGTGATGAAGGGACCCGGGAGGATCCTCTACGTCGATAACCAGCTGGGTTCCAACTGCCTGAACAACAACTATTCGATCGCGAAACGCGACGGGTCCGGTTCCGATGGCAACGCGTATGCAAGCCTGCAGGAAGCGGCGGATGTTGTTCTGCCGGGAGACACGGTCTATGTGCGCGCAGGCACCTACCCGAACACGTACATTTCCAACAAAGTCTATCTTGAGACCAATGTCTCTCAGTCGGGAACCGCGCAGCAGCCGATCCGTTTCGAGAACCATAACGGTGAAAAGGTCATTTTAAGCGGCTTCGGTTTCCAGGATGCAGACCTGGACGGAGATGGTTTCGCCGACGGGCCGATCCATTCCAGCAAGCGCGAAACCCTGTTCAAGATCACCGGGGATTATATCCAGGTGGTGGGCCTGGAATTCACGAATTCGCAGCAGAATGGGCTCTCGGTGCATGGGAGCTTCTGCTACATCACGGAATGCGTTTCCCACGACAACTGGGGCGGGAATGCCTCTCTGGAAAGCACCGGTCCGAGGACGCTGCGGGGAAATGTGTTTCGACGCCTGGAGTGTTACAGGTCCAGACACAACCCGGGTTTCGGGATGTTTATGAACTCAAGAGCGCCGGGTCTTGTCAGGGATAACGCGATTGTGGAATGCCTCTTTTACAACAACGGATACCAACCCGACGGCAAGATGGTCAGTAAAGCTTTTGGTGATAGTTCAGGGGGCGGCAATTCCGATGGCTTTGTTGTCAGCAAGGTATTCGCTGAGGTGTCGGCAAAAGATAAGTCCGTGGAAAACTACGCTCCGAACAACTTTCTCATTCGAAACATAGCGTATCACAATGCAGACGATGGGATTGATGTGTCGTTTGCCGATTCGTTGCTGGAAGATAACATGGCCATCGAAAACGGCCCCGAAGGAGGCAATGGATTCAAGGTGTTCCGACCGGTCAGTGGACTGGTGTATCGAGGGAACCTTGCTTACGGAAACCACCGCCGGGGTTTCGAGCTTCGCGAAGCGAAGGGCGGTTCGGTGACCTGGATCCACAACACGTCGGTTCGAAACACGGGCGTTGGTGTTTATGGTCCCAATGCCGAGTCGGACGTGCGAAATAACCTTCTTGCGTTCAATGGGCTCAACGTGGAATTCGGTTCTGCGACCGGGAAGGGCGGGGAGAATTGGGCAAGCGACGGAAAAAATGTCGACAAGAACTTCAGCGGCGATCCTGAGCTCGTGAACGACAGACTGACGCTCGACATGGAATTTAACCCCGAGTCGAGCGTCGGCAGCAAATGGGAATACGTCGTTTCTCAAATTCGCCGGAACTTTACCCCAAAGCGCGGCAGCGGACTCATCGACAATGGCAAACTCATTGAGGGTTACCATTGTCCGCGGGCGGACGACGATAAGGTGTCCCCAATGTCCAAAGATGCACCGGGACGCCACTGGTCCGGGAAAGCCCCGGATATCGGAGCCTTCGAATATCAACCGATCGGTCCGAAACCGCCCAGTAATTTGCGGGTGGTCATCAAGCCTTGATTTGCCGGGCAAGCAGGGAGGTTCCCGCAAGGGGACTCCCGCGGCACCCTGCTGTGGAATTGAGAAAGTTCGCCGGTAGGACAAGGATTCTCCGTAGGCGACGCGGCGATCGAGAATTCAGGAGCGTGACGGTTCGTTGCCGTTGAACGCCTCCCTTGAAGCGGGAACTCCGGATGAGGCGGGATCAAGAATGAGACCGTGTGATGGTTCTTCGTGTGGCATGAAAGCAAAGCTTAGGAGTCTACTCTGTCAGTGGTTCGGTTGGTGCCCGTTGTTTCA
Source organism: Verrucomicrobiota bacterium (assembly GCA_021733945.1). Taxonomy (GTDB): domain Bacteria; phylum Verrucomicrobiota; class Verrucomicrobiia; order Limisphaerales; family SIBE01; genus JAIPJX01. The sequence continues at coordinate 30,801 of JAIPJX010000003.1, forward strand.
GATCGCCGTAGGTGGTTATCGCTACTACAGGCACCTGGAAACGCTGACGCCTGCGCCGTCCAGATTTCTGCACTACGGAAGAAATGTCCGACTCGGGGAGAGCATCCAGATCACGGCGCCCGAGCGCTGCTACATCGGCGACAACGCGGCTATCGGGTCTCGAACGGTCATCAACGCCGTCGGTGGATTTTACTTGGGAGAATACTCAGCAATTGCGGACGAATGCTGGATATTAACCACCGAGCACCGGTTTCATGGTGCCACGGAACTGCCCTATGACGGGATACGCCAGATCAAACCGGTTCATATCGGCGACTATGCATGGATTGGAATTCGCACCACAATCCTTTCCGGTGTTCGAATAGGGGACGGCGCGGTGGTGGCCATGGGCAGCGTGTTGGTCCGCGACGTGCCCCCCCTCTGCATTGTCTCGGGTAATCCCGCTGAGATTGTCGGGAAACGGCCGGCGAAGGAGTTTGAGGAGCTTCGCGCCAAACGGCGCGGTCGAGATCCGTTCGAGGATTGTTCCATGCTCTGGGTGCCACCGTTTATCCAAAGGAAGTACCGCCATGAGTTGAAAGTGTTCGGTTTGGACGTCGCCCCGGGCGAAGAGCATTTTGTTTACGACAAGCACCGGAGGAGTCTGGTGCGGGTGTCGAACCGGTATGCGCGAAAAGCGGTGGACCACGGCAACCGCGGACGAGTATGAACGAGATTGAAAGCGCCTTGCGCGGGACGGCTGCCGAAGATCCGGACCGCCTCGCAATTCAACATCGGGATCGTCGTCTTTCGTTCGGAGAGATCACCCGGAGTTACGATGAATTCGCAGCGCGTTGGCCCGATTTGGAAGCGGTGCGAATATTCATTCTCCTGCCAGATGGTTTGACCAGTTATCTGGCCCATCTGTTCTTCTTTCTCCGTCGGGCGACCGTCATTCCGGTCTCGGTGAGGGCTGCCACCGCAAACATCGCGGAGCTTTCCGACCGGGTGCGCCCGCACCTTGTGGTGACAACGTCTCTTCTGGGGAGCCGTCATTCAGGAGCGTTGAGCTCTCTTCCCTGTCTTGAAGTGGACCTGGAGGATGTGAGGAGTCTGTGGGCAGACCGGGCGCTGAGAATGGTGCCTGAGCGGTGCTGTCCCGGGTTGGGAGGCCCTGTTCCTTCAAATCTGTCCGAGCAGCCACGTTTGATCGTGTTCACATCCGGGTCGACCGGAAAACCGAAGGGCGTTTGTCTGAGCGAAGGGAATGTCCTCGCGGCGGCCGGAATGATGGTCTCTTTTCTGAACCTCCAACCGTCCCGACGAAGTCTCGTTACCGTTCCGCTGTTCGATTATTATGGATTCATTCAGATTTACGGCCATCTCCTGGCTCGGACTGGATACGTCCTCGGCGAGACCATTGGATTTCCGGACTCGCTTTGCAGCCGTCTCCTTGACGCACAAGTCACGGATCTGGTTCTTGTGCCACATTCCCTGCGCGAACTCCTGAGGTTCGTTGGATTAGACGGACGGGAGGTGTTCGGCGCCCTGCGGTTCATTACAAGTTCGAGTGATGTCCTGACGACGGATCTTCTGGAGGCTGCATTTTCGAAGAATCCGGAATTGAAGATCTTCAACATTTACGGTCTGACCGAAGCGGGTCGAGCCTGCTATCGAGAAATTGACAGGGGTTCCATTGGCTCGAACTCCATCGGGCGTCCGTCGCCGGGTGTGGAGATCGCGATTGACACTGAAAATGAAACCGCGGGAGAGATCATCATCAGGGGGCCGAATGTCATGCTTGGCTATATGCGGGCCATTGAGAACGGCGGGGTCGACTATGAGCCCTGCCGCGAGATTCGAACCGGCGATCTGGGACGACTCGGGGAGAACGGTGAAATCCTTCTATTGGGGCGTCGAGACCATCTGCTGAACATCATGGGGTCCAAGATCCATCCCGCGGAAATTGAGGCGGCCGCGTTGCGCGCCGCCGGCGTTAAAGACGCCCGCGCCCGGTCCTGTACGGCTGAAGATGGGCGAATCACAATTCGCCTGGATCTGGTATTGGCCGAGGCGGCGAGCGGTTTCGAATCGGTTCAAAGGCAATTGCGGACGTCCTTGCCGAGTCTGTTCGTTCCGCAGGAATACAACGTCGTTTCGGAAATCGTACGGACGGAATTGGGATCCAAAGTAGTTCGCAGCCCATCATGATCGACACTCACGCGCACCTGTTTCATCCCGCCTGGTATCCCCGGCCTTTCCTGGAGGCTCTCGTTCGTGACTTTGCGGCGCGGCGCAAGAGCTCAGGTTCTTCCAACGAAAGTGCCGCGCTGGAACGAACGCTTTTGAGGATGCTGACCGACGCGACCGGCGAGATGACGCTTCGCATCATGGACAGGATCGGGATCGAGAAACGAGTCGTGCTCGTTGTCGATTGGGGAGTCGAAATCGGCGAGGCTGAGAAGTCCCTCTGGCAGATCCATAAGGAAATCTTCGGCATCTGCAACCGCTATCCGGATAGGTTCGTCGGTTTCGCCGGGGTGGATCCCCGGCGAAGGGACGCTACCAAACTGATCACCTGGGCTTTTGACGGGCTCGGTGCGCGTGGGCTGAAGTTGCATCCTACGGGAGGTTGGCGGCTTACAGATTCTGCGACGGTTGATGTGGTCGGACTTGCGGCTGAAAGGAACCTGCCCGTGTTGGTCCATTTGGGAAGGACGGTAGACGTCCTGAGCGATGCCAACGCGCAGCCGCAGCCCTTCATGGATCTGGCACGCCTTTTCCCGTCGATTCCATTGATCGCCGGACACAGTGGCTTCGAGTTGTGTCGAAGTTTCGTGGACTCGGATTCCGTGCCCTCGAATATTCTGTTCGACATCTCCGGTTGGCAAACTCGGATGCAGGCCGAGGGACAGGCTGCATTCCTGGATCTGGAAGCGATGTTCGGGGCGTTTCCAGGTCGCGTGTGTTTTGCCACGGACAGCCCGTTTTTCAGCTACAATTTGGTTGCGTCGGAACAACGGTGGATCGACCAGCTAATGCCGACTTATGCGGGGAAATGGGCGGATGTCCCCCTGGCGTTGCCATCGCTGTTTTCGTAGGAGGCATCGTTCGTGTGCATTCAATCCGGGCGCTTGGACTGTCGACGCCGGGCATTCGGAGTCCCGGCCTGGGCTCGTCCGGGCGGTCTGAGCGCTGGCTGCAGAGGTTCATTATTCCCTACCGGTCCCTCATCGGCGTCCGGTTTTAGAACTGAATTTAAGAAAACAACCCCACAACCGTATGAATCGCCATCAAATACTGCAGCAGTTCAGAGATTTCATCGTGGAAGAGGCGAATCTCGACGATCCGACTGTCTTGGATCGATGCAGCAATATGTTCGAAGAGGGGCTTGTGGACTCGTTGTTCGTCGTGACGCTGGTCGCCTTCTGTGAGTCCACATTCGGCTGCGAGCTCGAGACGGCAGAGCTGTCTGCCGAGAACTTCGCTACGCCCGAAACCCTCGCCGATTTCGTCTGCGCGAGACTCGAAGCCAGGGAACAGATTCCGTGAAAGCTCCGGTGACAAGGCGCAATGGCGAATATGAAGGCCAATGAGCGGGGAACGCGCGATTGGCCGGTCGGGCACTTCGGTGTTCCACCGATTCTGAGTCTTATGAGAACGGCGAACTACGGGAGAGAGCATTTCCATCCATGAAAGAACAGCGAATCTTGATCCTTGGAGGGGCTGGCTTTTTGGGCAGCCACGTGGCACGGACGTTTATGCTTTCGGGTTGGTGTGTGGGGATTATCGACGGACTCGTTGCGGGCACGGGTGGGGCGGTATCAAACCTGGGCGGCCGGAAGAAGGATCTGGCATTCGCGTGCTGGCAACCGATTGAGCGTACCGTCGATTTGGAGAAGCACCTGCGCTGGGCCGATGTGATCGTGGACGCCATGGCGTTCACCGGACATCTCGAGGGATATGCGCAGCCGCTCATGGATGCCGAGTTTAACCTGCTTTGCCATCTTCGACTGATCCAGGCGCTCAAGTCCTGTCCCGGGAAACGGGTGATCTACCTGGCAAGCCGAAGCCAATATGGACTGGTGCCTGGGGAGGTTGTCACCGAAGATTCTCCCTGCCAAGCGCTCGATCCGCAGGGTATCAACAAACTGGCGGCGGAACATTTTTTTCGGATTTACGGAAAAACCCATGGTTTTGAGACCGTCTCCCTCCGATTGACGAACTGCTACGGTCCCCAGCAGCGTTTGACCGGTGAAACGGGATTGGTCGGATCGTTCATTCAGGATGTTCTCGACGACAAGGTGATCGAGATTTTTGGAAACGCTCGACGGAAAAAGAACCTGCTTTACGCGGGGGACGCGGCGGGGATCATCTTCGATGTGACGCAGAGGGAGTGGAAGGGTTTCGAGGTGTTTAATGTGGGCGGGACGGAAGCCAGCCTGGCGGATTTGCTGGAAATGATCTTCCGATACGCCGGCAAGGGACGGTTCGAGGTCAAATCCTTCCCGGAGGCGATCAAAAAGATCGACGTGGGTGAAGCCCGTTTCTCGGATGAGAAACTCCGGTTGTTTCTCGGACACTCCGAGAGGACCGACCTGGGCCAGGCCGTTGAACGGACGGTCGATTACTTCAAACGCAGTCAAACCAAGGAATAACGATGATCTGGCGATGTGATCTCTCGCTGCAATACGCGGCGTATCGGGAGGAAATACTGGCAGCGGTCCAGGGAGTCCTTGAAACCGGTGTGTATACTCTCGGCCCTGAAGTCAGGCGCTTTGAGGAGGAGTTCGCGCAGTCCCTTAACGTGCCTCATTGTGTGACCGTGGCCAATGGCACCGACGGACTGACGTTGTCGCTTATGGCCATGGGCATCGGCCCCGGGGACGAGGTGATCACGACGCCCTTCACCGCCATCCCCACCGTGTCGGCCATCATTGATGCCGGTGCCCGCCCGGTGTTTGCGGATGTCGATCCTGAGACCTACCTGCTGGATCAAGAGAGCGTGCTGGCGGCGTTGTCCCCGCGTACGAAAGCCGTGATGCCGGTGCATATTTTCGGAAATGTCTTCGACGTGCCGCGATTGAGGGAGCAACTGCCTGCTGGGGTGGCGGTCATCGAAGACGCGTGCCAGGCTCACGGATCATCGCTGCGAGGAGCCAGGGCCGGAACCATGGGCGACTCTGGTGTGTTTAGTTTCTATCCGACCAAAAACCTCGGTGGTTACGGAGACGGAGGGGCCATCGTGACCGCCAGCGGGGAGCTGACAGCCAGACTGCGAAGGCTCCGAATGTACGGCATGGTGGACAAGGATCATATTGACACGACCGGCGTAAATTCCCGCCTGGACGAAGTGCAGGCAGCCATCCTGCGAGTCAAGCTGAAGCATCTCGAGGCCATGAATGATCAGCGGCGTGTTGTGGCCGAGCGTTACAAGGAATTCCTCCCAAGCCGGGAATTCACCTTTCAACAGGTTCCTGAACAGGCCATCTGCAATTATCACGTATTCGCAGCCAAAGTCCGGCGTGACCGCGACGGTTTGATGCGGTTTCTGGAGGAGAAGGATATACAGACGAATATCTATTATCCGCTTCCGCTGACCCTTCAGAAGGGATTGGCTCATTTGGGGTATCATTTGGGGGACTTTCCGGTGGCGGAGGAGATCTGTCGCCGAATCGTTGCGTTGCCGATGTACCCCGAGTTTCCGGCTTCGCAACAACAATGCGTGATCAACGCGATCCGCGCGTATTACCAGACCGGCCTGGCCCAGACCGAAGAGTGTCTGCCACAGCTTGAAGCCACAATCCAATGAAAGCCGGGCTTTTGACAGCCCAGCTGTAATGGACCCAACCCGCTCTGGCGTCTGCTCTGCCGTAACGATTCTTAGCAGCCCGTTAAAAAAGTAGGAGCCGACGTCAGGAGGCTCTGCAATACCTAGAGATACCTGAGAAATCAGAGTCTCGTGACCTCGCCTCCTACAAGATCTGGAGTTTTTTAACGGTCTGTTAGGCATCAATCGGAGTGCGGTGCCATCACCCGTGATGAAGAGGATTTGTTTCATCAGCCTAAAGAGCCACGATCTGGTGGCTGAGGCCGCCCAGCCCCGTTACATCGGGGGAGCGGAGCGCCAGCAGGTGCTGATCGGCCGCGGACTGCAACAATTGGGTTACGAGGTCAGCTTCGTGACCCACGACGTCGGGCAGCCCGATGGTGTTACCCACAACGGGATACGAATTCACACGGCGTACCACCCCGACAGGGGGCTGCCGGGGTTGCGCGCCATTTCTCCCCGATGGAAGGGACTTTGGTCCGCCTTGGAACGTGCCGACGCCGATATCTACCACCAGATGTGCGCGGACATCGAAACGGGACAGGTGGCGTGGTGGTGCCGGCGGAAGGGGCGACGACTTGTGTTCGCGGCTGCATCCGACGCGGACTGCCAAAGGGATCTGCCGCTGCTGCGAACCCGGAGGCAGCGTTGGTTCTATCGATACGGCCTCGCGCGGGCGGACTGGGTGGTCTGCCAGACGGCGACGCAGGAGTGCGGGTTGAAACGGCATTTCGACATTCAGTCGATGATCATCCCCAGTTGCACCCCGGAGCCTGAGGGTGACGTGAATCGTCCCGTTTCATGCCCCAAGGCGGAGCACGTCACGCTTGCCTGGGTCAGCCGTTTGGTTCCTCTCAAACGATTGGAGTGGCTGCTCGATTTGGCGGAGCATGCTCCTTCCTACCGATTTCTGGTGGTCGGAGGCGGCGAGACCTCCGATGCCTACGTGCGGGGCCTGCTGGCGCGCGCCGCCCGGCTGCCGAATGTCCACATCTTGGGACGTGTGCCCGACCGTGAACTCTGGGAGGTGTACGACCAGGCGGACCTCCTTCTGGACACCGCGTCCATCGCCGGTGTGCCAACGACGTTTCTTGAGGCGTGGGCTCGGGGTGTGCCCGTGGTCACGACGGTGGACCCGGACGGCGACCTTGAGAAAAACAATCTGGGCCGCGTGGTCTCCAGTGTCGCCGAGATGGCCGCGGCCATCGCGGAACTCATCGGGCAGCCGGAGCGGTGGTGGTCCTGCTCCCAGGCGGCACGTCAGTACTACAAGAAGCACCATACCGTGCGGGCGATTTCAAACGCGTATCACACGATGTTTCATTCGTGGGAGGGAGCCCGAAATCAGGGGCATCGACACGGACTGCGCTTCAGTGGGACAACCGCGAGGGGGCAATGAATTCCCTTGCCGGAATCCAATGTGCCTCGGGTGTACCACGCACCCGGGGGGCACGCATGAAGGTCGTCATTGTGAGAGACCGAAGGAGTGCGGGAGGTGGCATTCATGGTTATTACAGCGCAATCGAGCGACACTTAACCGTGGCCCATGAATTCTCAGAAGTCGGTCGGCCGCACTCTGCCTTTGGGGGGGATTCGGCGTTCGGCTTCCGATCCACGGGATGGCGACTGATGCGTGACTGGTGGGCTTTGCTGTGTAGGATTGTGCGATTCTGGCCGGACATCGTTCATATCAACCCCGGGCTTGATCCTTCGTCTGGTAGGGCGCTGAAACGGGATGCTGTTAGCGTGCTGATCGCGCGCTTGTTCCGCCGCCGGGTCCTCATCTTCTGGCGGGGCTGGGAGAACTCCTGGTGCGGTGGGCCGGAATTCCCGGGCGGCAACGGCGGTTGGTTGTCTCGCGTCTACCGGCAGGCGGCGGCGCACGTGGTCCTTTCTGCGAGGTTCAGGGACGATCTCCGGCGATGGGGTTTCCGGGATCCGATTTATGTCGAGACCACAGTGGTAACCGACGAGTGCCTGTCGCAGGAGCCTCCCCCGCACGCCGGGAATCCGGAGAACACAAACCTGTTGTTCCTGTCCCGGATTGAAGTTGCCAAGGGTGTGTTCGAGTTGCTGGATGTTTATCGTATTCTGAAAGATCGAAACCCGGCTTACACGCTGACTGTAGCGGGTGACGGCCCGGCCTTGGAGTCCCTGAAAGATCGGGTCGGAGAATTGGGATTGAGAGACGTGAGCTTTCCCGGATACCTGCAGGGTCAGGAGAAATTCAACTGCTACCGTCAGGGATCGATATTCTGTTTTCTCAGTTATACGGAGGGCATGCCGAACGCGGTGCTGGAAGCCATGGCGCTGGGGTTGCCGCTTGTTTCGAGTGATGCCGGGGGGCTGCGCGACATCCTGGTCAAGGGCAGGACGGGGTTCGTGGTGCGCATGCAGGCGGACGCGCCCCCCAAGGCGAAGTTCGATCCCGTTCAGGTTGCCGATCTCATCGATCGCCTGGCCCGCGACCGGGATCTCTATCAACGAGTGTCCGGGCACAACGCAGCCTACGCCCGAGCGAGATTCGCCGCGGCCACCGTAGCCAAACGGCTCGAAGCGATCTATGCCGCTGCGATCGGAAATTCAACCACCTCCTGCACCAGGAGCGTGGAGGTTTACTGAGGATCATGTGTGGCATCGCAGGAATCTGGTTCTCGGAGCCGATCGACGCGGAGGCGCTTGAGTCTCAGGCTCGGCGGATGGGCCGGTCCCTGAGACATCGTGGACCGGATGCCGGAGGCGTCTGGGTGGATCCGGCAGCGGCGCTGGGACTGTCGCATCGAAGGTTGTCCATTCTGGATCTGTCGGACGCGGGTGCCCAGCCCATGCGGTCTCAGTCCGGCCGACATGTGATGGTGTATAATGGCGAGTGTTACAATTTCCCCGAACTGCGCAGGGAATTGGAGTCCGGGGGCTGCGAGTTTCGAAGCAAGGGCGACACCGAGGTCATTCTGGAAGCCTGCGTTCGCTGGGGTGTGAGGGAGACGCTGGAGCGGCTCAATGGGATGTTTGCGTTCGCCCTTTGGGACGAGCAGCTCCGCGAGCTTGTCCTGGCGCGGGACCGGATCGGGATCAAACCTCTCTATTATGGCTGGGCTCAGGGATTGTTCTGGTTCGGATCCGAACTGAAGGCGCTTCGAGTCCTTGACGGGGTTCAACCCAGGGTGGATGTCGAAAGCCTCGGATTGTTTTTCAAGTACGGCTATGTCCCCGCGCCGCATTCCATCTTCCTGGGTTTCAGGAAGCTTCCCTCGGCCTGTTACGTGGTGGTTCGATCTGCTTCCCGGGAATCCGAGCCGGAATGTTATTGGCCCTTGGTCCGTAACTTCGGCATGCACGAACGGGATGATTTCGGTGGGGGGAGGCTCGAGGCGGTCGAAGAACTGGACGCTCTGCTTCGCAGGTCGGTTCGGCGGCAGATGATATCGGATGTTCCGCTTGGAGCCTTTCTGTCTGGCGGCATTGATTCGTCCACCGTCGTTGCGCTGATGCAGGCCCAGTCCAGCCGAGCGGTGAAGACGTTCACGATTGGCTTCGAGGAAGCGGGTTTCAATGAGGCGGATTCAGCGCGCCAAATCGCCCGGCATTTGGGCACCGATCACACCGAACTGGTGCTGACCCCGGGCGAAGCCCAAAAAATCGTGCCCTCGCTGGGAGGCATGTTTGATGAGCCGTTTGCCGATGCCTCCCAGATTCCCACATGGGCGGTCTCACGGTTGACGCGCACCGATGTGACCGTCAGTCTCTCGGGTGACGGCGGTGATGAGCTGTTTGCCGGTTATCGCAATTATGCGCTGAATGCCGCGCGTTTGCGGCGAATCGATCGCCTGCCCACAGCGGCGAGACGCTGGCTGTCCTCCGGTGCCCGGACTTTCTCCGAAGCTGGTTGGGACCGAATGCTGGACCGCATTTCCGGAGTGCTGCCGGCGGGGTCCCCGGGGGTTCGGGCGCTCTGCGGCCACAAGCTTCACAAATACGCCGCCATTCTAGCATCGCACGACACGATGCGCCGCCGGGACCTGATGGATTCCCACTGGTTCGCGCCCGAACAACTGGTGCGGGCATTCGAACCCGATTTGCAGAACCGGGAACGCTTTTACTCGAAACAATACGATCCCGTGGAACTGATGGCGGCGGCGGACCTCCTGCAATATCTCCCGGACGACATCCTTACCAAATTGGACCGCGCCAGCATGGCCGTCGGCCTGGAGTCGCGCGTCCCAGTGCTCGACCACGAGGTTGTGGAATTTGCGCTGCGCCTGCCCCTGGCGTTCAAGCGCACCCATGGCGAAGGGAAATGGATTCTCCGCCAGGTGCTCGGAAAGTACGTTCCGAGCCGGTACTTCAACCGGCCGAAGCAGGGGTTTTCAGTGCCGGTGGCGGCCTGGATTCGCGGGCCGCTGAGGGATTGGGCCGAGGTTCTTATCAACTCGGCGTGCAACCATCACGATGGACTGCTCGATGGCGCCATCGTGCGCGCGAAGTGGCAGGATCATCTGCGGGGACGCAGGAACTGGGAAAAGCTGCTTTGGCCGGTGCTGATGTTTGAGGCGTGGTCGCAGCACGACTTTTAGTGCGTCAGGCGTGATGATTTCAGAATTGATCAAGTGCTATCGTCTCTTCCGGACCTTGTCCTGGGATGGTTCGCAAATCCAGAGGGACCAACTGTTGCTGCTGCGAAGACTGATGGAGGCGGCGTCCGCGGAGGTGCCCATGTATCGTGAAAAATTCGCCGCCGCGGGTATTCGTTCTGCGTCGATCGATTCCGTTGAAGCATTCCGGCGTGTCCCGCTCCTGAGCAAGGACGAGATCCGCGCCAATTTCCCGGATCGCATTGTGTCGGAGCGGGAAGACTGGGAGTGGCTGAATTCAATCGCCACTTCGGGCACAACCAGCCGGGTGATGACGTTTCACAGCGAGAAAAAGCGCGAATGGGATCGGGCGGCGGATCTGCTTCTGGAGTTTTGGGGCAACGGCTGGAGGCCAGGCTGGCGCAAGATGGTGATTCCTCCCGACGCCTGCTACGAACGGTGCGGAGTCGATCAGCGCAGTCATGTTCAAGGCATGCCTGACAATTTTGGCGATGTGCTGCGGAGTCGTGACGGTCGGTGCTGGCAGAAGGCTCAAAAACTCGTACGGCTGGTTCTGCGCAACCGGCTTTGGGAGCTCAAGGTATTGAAGGGCGTGGAAATGGACGAGACCGTGGCTGCGGAGCACAGACTGGAGGAGTACCTGCAGGAGATCCGCGATTGGCGTCCCTCGGTCCTCAGCGGCCAGCCCCAGAGTCTCCTGGTCCTCGCGAAGCACGCGCAACGACGCTCTCATCCGAAACGTCTCGCCGGAATTGTCCGGTCCGCCGGTGGAAAGATGACCGGCGAAATGTCCCGTGTGGTCCAATCCGCACTGGGGCAGGTCCGTGAGAACTTTGGCACGGCCGAGCTGGGTACGGTGGCCTTTGACTGCCCGAGGAGCCGGCAGCAACACCTTCTCACCGGGTTGTACTACCTTGAGTTTCTGCGGGCGGGGCTTCCAGTGGCCCCGGGCGAACTGGGCGAGCTGGTGATCACCGATCTGCGCAATTTTGCGGCGCCCTTCATCCGCTACTCGCTTGGGGACGAGGGGCGCTATTATGACGAACGGTGTGAATGCGGCTTTGAGGGCATGCGTTTCTCGGTCGCCGGCCGGCTTGATGAAACGATCGTCACCCCGGAGGGCCGCGCCTTTTCGAGTGAAGAGACCGTGGATCTGTTTCTTCGGAGTCCGGAGATCGATTACGTCAAAGTGATTCAGAAAACGGATGATCATTTCCTGGTGGAGGCCATCATGGATCCTGCCCTCGGCGATCCATCTCCCGAATTCGTGCTGTCTGAACGGCTCGGGAAGTTATTGGGGCGGCGCGTGACGGTTCAGTTGAGGTTGGTGAGGAGGATAGGCCAGGAGTTATCCGGCATCTAGAGGCTTCGGGTGTAGCCCGGATGTTGAGCAATCGGTTCGGGATCATGGCGCGTTCGGGATTTCACTGCGCCCAACCGCTGCACGAGGCGTGCGGATTGGCCGAGACGGTCCGGATTTCGGTCCACTTCTACAATACGGTTGATGAAATCGAGTCCCTGGTGACGGCCGTCGGGATTCTGGCTCGAATGAGTTGACTGGTTGCAATTATGTTGATCGACGAACTGACAACCTTGATGACAGGGCGGGACAAGGCCCTGTTTGCACCCGACGTGGAACGGTTCCGTGATCGGTTGAACGCCGGGATTCGGGGGCGCAGGATCCTTCTCATCGGCGGGGCTGGCAGCATTGGCGGGGCGACCGTGCGGGGGATCCTGCCTTTTCGACCGGGGGCCTTGCACGTCGTGGATCAGAACGAGAATGGACTGGCGGAATTGGTGCGGGACCTGCGGAACCGCGACGAAATCGCCTGTGAAACCGATTTCCGAACACTGCCGCTCGAGTGCGGTTCTCCGATCATGCGGCGGTTTCTTGGCGAACAGGCGAGCTACGACTTCGTGCTCAATTTCGCCGCGCTGAAACACGTGCGTTCGGAAAAGGACGTGTATTCGACCCTGCAGATGCTCGACACGAACGCCCTCAAACCGGGCCGTTTGCTGAACTGGCTGGTGGAGCGGGGCGGACTTCGAGGTTATTTCTGCGTGTCCACAGACAAGGCGGCCAACCCAGTCAACCTGATGGGAGCCAGCAAGCGGCTCATGGAACATGTGATTTTCTCCGGTGAAGTTGCCGACACCTCGGGCATCACAATCACTTCGGCGCGCTTTGCCAATGTTGCCTTTTCCGACGGCAGCCTACTGCAGAGTTGGTTGAACCGATTGGACAAGCGGCAACCTCTGGCGGTGCCCCGGAATACCCGTCGCTATTTCATCTCCCTGCAAGAAGCCTCTCAAATCTGTCTGCTGGCGGCGTTCTGCACTCCGGACGGAGATTTGTTGATTCCGAATTTCGATCCCCGGAAGGACCTGAAAGATTTGGGAGAACTGGCTGGCGGTCTGCTGCGCCACCGCGGTTATGAACCCCAGGTGCACGAGAGCGAAACCGCCGCACGGAGAGCCATGGATGGCTCCGGATCGCGGGGCCGTTATCCGTTGCTGTTGACCCCGCTGGACACGAGCGGCGAGAAACCTTACGAAGAGTTCCTCAGTTCCACGGAACGCGCTGTGGCGCTCGGAATGGAGAATCTGCTCGGCGTTCCTTATGCACGCATGGAACCACACCGTCTGCTGCCGGTTCTCAGGCGACTTGAGAGATTCGTTTCCGGGGAGGAGCAGGCGGTGGAATTGGCTCTCGTTGTTCAGGCCGCTGCGGAGGTCATTCCGGAGTTTAACCACAGGAACAGCAGGAAGAACCTTGATCACCGGATGTAATCACCACGGCGATGCTGGGACAGCGCCTTTGACTCGGAGCAATGGCATGCCTTCGTTTCGTTCAAGCGATGCTCGAAGGGTTGTCCTCTCCGTTGATTACGAAGTTTTCGGCAACGGTTCGGGCGATGTCCGCCAGCATATTCTCAATCCGACCGAACAGATGGCTCGGCTTTGCGAATCTCACGGATTTCCGCTGACCGTGTTTTTTGAAGTCGAGGAGTACCTGGCCTTCGAACGTTATCGCCGCGAACTGACCGAGGCTTGCGGATATGACCCAGCGGGTTTGATTCGTGAGCAGGTTCTCGCGCTCGCCCGGCGCGGTCACGACATTCAGCTGCATCTGCACCCCGAATGGCATGGTGGCCGATGGAACGGACAGGAATGGGTTCTGCGGCAGGATCAGGAGACCGTCGACAGCCTCTTCGAATCGCAAGGCGAGGCGACGTCTTATGTCGCGAGCCGGAAGCGGGTCATCGACGCACTGCTCGAGGAGGCCCGGACGCGGCGGCGGGTCCAGGTTTATCGGGCGGGCGCGTTCAGTGCGCAGCCGGGCCGGAGACTCCTGACGGCTCTGGCTGAAAACGGCATTGTCATCGATTCATCGGTTGTCAAGGGAATGACCCGATGGAATGGCCATGGCGCTCTGGATTATCGGCAGGCTCCCAACGCGAAAGGGCCGTGGCGTGTCACGAATGACGTGGTTCGGGAAGACCCGGCCGGGGCGGTGTGGGAATTTCCCATTTACTCGGTCATGGGGCGGCGCTGGCAGCAGGCCACCTTCGCCCGGTTCAAAGCCAAATTCTCGCGCAATGTGCCGCGCGCCCAGCAGACGAGACTGGTTCGGCAACTGGGAATCCGCCGGTCTCCGTTCGCGTTTCTGAGGTTCCTGGTCGAACCGGTGCCGATCAAACTGGACTTCCACAATTTGGAGCCAATGAAGTTGCTCCACCTGATCCGCTCGGCTCCAAAGCCGGAAAATGGCCTGCCCGATGTGCTGGTGTTGATCGGGCACACCAAGGAGCACATTGACAATCACGGATTCGGAACGTTTCTCCGACTTTTGGACTCCGAGAGTGACATCAAGGTCGTCGGTTTCGCAGAGGTGGCGGAGATCGTGAAATCGCTATGAATTCATCCCTCCACACAGGCCGTACTCCGTCCGAACTCTTGGTGGCTGCGCGGAGGTTTGTCGTTTGGCTGGAACGGGAAGGGTACGCGAGCTACGACCCGTATGACGTCTGGGGAACGCGTTACGGCTTGTTCGCTCGGCGGCTCTATTACCGTGGAAACCCGCTTGGAATGGCGCTCATCACTCCGATTCTGCTTCTGGAAATCCTCTGCCCTGAACGAAGGTCGCTGTTCGTGAAGAAACAGCGATATGCAACTGCGGACGCCCAGTTGCTGCTGGCATTTCTTAACCTGTATGAGATCGATGGCGACCGGGAACATCTGGACAAAGCCGCCGGGCTGGGCGAGGACCTGTTGCGAAGCAGCATCGCCGGTTATCGCGGTCATTGCTGGGGGTATCCGTTCGACTGGCAAACCAATCGGGGACGCTGGGAGCGGAACACCCCGTTCATCACCGCGACACCGTATTGTTTCGAGGCGTTTGCCGCGCTTCACGGTGCCACGGGTGAGGAACGATATCTTGAGGTGGCCGCTTCGGTGGCCCGGTTCGTCCATGACGACCTCAACGACACCGAAGCGGGTCCGGACGCCATGGCGGCCAGCTATGGTCCGGTCGATCACACCCAGGTGATCAATGCCAGCGCCTATCGCGCCTTTGTCCTGTTCGAGGCGGCTCGTCAGTTCGGGATGGAGGCCTATCAGAGAAAGGCCGAGCGCAATTTGAACTTTATTCTCCAGAGTCAACGCGCGGATGGGTCCTGGCTCTATGCCCTGGCGAGTCCAAACGAATCTTTCATCGATCATTTCCACACGTGTTTCGTGCTCAAGAATCTCTTCAAACTGAATCGTCATTTGCAGGATTCACGGGTGTGTGATGCGATTGAGCGTGGTTGGATGTATTATCGGAAGCATCTGTTTCACCCGGGAGGCAATCCCAAGAGCTTTTCCATCGAGCCCCGCCTCCAGATCGCCCGGTTGGAGATGTATAATGTCGCCGAGGCCATTACTCTGGGAGCGTTGTTGAAGGAGTGCATTCCAGAGGCGTTCAGCGTGGCCCGTCAGCTCGCGCGTCGGCTCGCCGCGGAATGGCAGCTTCCGGATGGTCACTTCATGACGCGGGTTTATCTAGGCGGTATCCGCCACACCGAGCCGTTCCTTCGCTGGCCTCAAGCGCAACTTTTCCACGCCCTGACCAATCTGTTGAAGGCCTCAAGAGGGAGAGGCATCGCTCCGGAGGAAACCGGGAGCAAGCTCCATGGTAAGGCATCCCAATGCTAGCGGGCCGGAGTTTGTTCCAACGCCGCGAACTCTGGACGCTTTCGCGGCGTGGATGGATTGTCCTGTTCCTGCTGTTTTTCGGCACGTGCGCGTTCATGGTCTGGAGGATTCATCCGTTTCTGGCGGTGACCGATCGGTTGGAAACGGAATATCTCGTCGTCGAAGGATGGATTCCCAATTACGCGCTGACAGAGACCATCAGCGAACTCAAGTCCAACCATTACCGCCTTGTGTTCACTGTCGGTGGCGGCAGCCGCAATGGGGTCGATGTCGAATCGGGAGATAACGACGCTGATTATGCGGCCAGGCGTCTGAAGTGGCTGGGGGTTGAGCCTGAAGTCATTCAACCGGTGCCGGCCCATGTCCTGTACCGCGACCGCACCTACAAGTCCGCGCTGGCGCTGCTGAACTGGATCGAGGAAAGACGGCTGCCGGTGACGAGTTTTAATCTTGTGAGCGTGGGGGTGCATGCGCGCCGGAGCCGCTTGTTGTTTGAGAAGGCATTCAAGGGACATGCGCAGGTGGGCATCATTTCAGTGGAAGACCGTGAGTACGATCCGGAACGCTGGTGGAAATACAGCGAAGGGGTCAAGGAGATCCTGAGCGAGGGAACGGCCTACTTCTACACCCGCCTCGCGTTTTGGCGTTAGCGCGCCGCACAACCCGAAAAGGACTATGACTATGACTATGGACACGGTGCAGCAGGATGGACCCTACCAGGCTGTCCTGGCGGACCTGCGGGCACATCCGCGAAAATGGCTGGTGACCGGTACGGCTGGCTTCATCGGTTCCAACGTCCTCGAAACCTTGCTGAATCTGGGCCAGGAGGTTGTCGGATTGGACAACTTCGCCACCGGTTCCATGCTGAATCTCAAGCATGTGGAGGAGGCAGTCGGGGAGGAGCGGTATCGGAGGTTCCGGTTCATCGAGGCTGATATCGGCCGGTACGAAGCCTGCCGGGAGGCTTGTGATGGGGTGGCCTTTGTGATTCATCTGGCGGCGCGTGGATCCGTTCCGTTTTCGCTCGGCCAGCCGCTTGAGGTGCATCGGGCTAACGTGACAGGTTTTTGCAACATGATCTGCGCCGCGAAGGACAGCCGTGTGAACCGGTTTGTCTACGCCTCGAGCAGTGCGGTCTATGGAGATCATCCCGGGTTGCCGAAGGTTGAATCGGAAATCGGACGGAGCCTTTCGCCGTACGCCACAACCAAACGGGCGAATGAGTTGTATGCGGATGTCTATTGCCGCTGTTACGGCATCGAGACCATTGGCCTGCGCTACTTTAACGTGTTTGGTCCTAGGCAGAATCCGGATGGGCCTTATGCCGCCGTAATTCCCAGGTGGATTCAAGCCATGATCCGGAACGGCCCCGTTTTCATCAACGGTGACGGGGAAACCAGCCGCGATTTCTGTTACGTGGCCAATGTGGTGCAGGCCAACCTTCTGGCGGCGCTCACCGGTAATCCGGATGCTCTCAACCAGGTTTACAACGTAGCAGTGGGGGCCAGCACCCGTCTCAACGAGTTGTTCGGTATGCTCCGGGAGCGTTTGCTGCCTCGGTGCCCGCACCTGATCGATTCCAAACCGGTTTACCGCGAGTTTCGCTCGGGCGATGTGCGGCACTCGCATGCGGACATCAGCAAGGCTCGAGGGTTGCTCGGCTATTCGTCGACCCATCGCATTGAGCAGGGTCTGGACGAGGCATTGGAGTGGTATGTGGCCAACCTCTCGTCCGCAGGTGACGCTGGGCCGGCGAAGATGCCCGGTACGTTGCCAAAATGATTCTTCCAACAGCCTTCGCCCTACGGCCTTTAAATCCTGAACCCTCAATTGGTTGAATCCCATGGAAATTTGCTGCATCGGCGCCGGATATGTCGGAGGCCCCACCATGGCGGTGATGGCCGGAAAATGCCCCGACCACAACGTGACGGTTGTGGACACCAATGCGGCGCGGATCGCCGCCTGGAATTCATCCACTCTTCCGGTTTACGAAACCGGTTTGGATGATGTGATCGCCGCTTGTCGGGACCGGAATCTGCACTTCTCCGTGGATATCGATGAGGCCATCGCCAGGGCCGAAATGATCTTCGTGTCGGTCAACACGCCGACCAAGTCCTATGGAATCGGAGCTGGCCGGGCGGCGGATTTGAAGTTTGTCGAGTTGTCCGCCCGCCGCATCGCCGCTGCCGCCAAGGGGCCGAAGATCATCGTGGAGAAGTCGACTCTGCCCGTGCGTACCGCCCAATCCCTTAAGCGTGTGCTGCACGCCAACGGGGATGGACATGCGTTTCAAATCCTTTCCAATCCGGAATTCCTGGCCGAAGGCACCGCCATTCGTGATTTGCTCCGTCCGGACCGAGTGTTGATCGGCAGCGACGATAACCCGGACGCCGTGGCTGCCCGGCAGAAACTCATCGACGTTTATACCCGCTGGGTTCCTCTGAATCGTATCCTTACCACGAATGTCTGGTCGAGCGAGCTCTCCAAGCTGGTCAACAACGCATTTCTGGCCCAGCGCGTCTCTTCCATCAACGCCATCTCCGCCCTTTGTGAGGCCACCGGCGCGGATGTGGACCAGGTGGCGTCCGCCATTGGCCGCGACACACGCATAGGCCCCCGGTTCCTGAAGGCCTCGATCGGCTTCGGCGGATCGTGCTTCCAGAAGGATATTCTGAACCTCGTGTACATCTGCGAGTACTACGGCCTGTCAGAGGCTGCCGCCTACTGGAACGGGGTGCTGGAGATGAATGACTGGCAGAAACGGCGGTTCGTTCGGCGGATGATCACCGCCATGTTCAATACTCTTTCCGGCAAGCGCATCGCCATACTCGGATTCTCCTTCAAGAAAGACACAAACGATACACGCGAGTCTCCGGCAGCGTATGTGTGCCGCGATCTGATCGACGAGCAGGCGCAACTGGCGATCTATGACCCCAAGGTTCCGGCAGCCGCGATCATGGCCGATTTGGAACGTTTGACCGGACTGAGCCATCAGGATCTGGGTGGGAGGGTTGTTTGTGAGCGGGACGCCTACGCCGCTCTTCACCAGGCGCACGCACTGGTGGTGCTGACCGAGTGGGATGAATTCGGGGATCTTGACTTCGAGCGGGTGTTGGATTCCATGCGCCGACCGGCTTTTGCCTTTGACGGACGCAACACACTCCCGCATGACACCCTGCGTCAGCTTGGTTTCGAGGTCTACGCAGTGGGAAAATGACCGCAGCGCATTGAGTGCGTCGCAGGCACGGTCGGCAAAAACATTTCGAGGTCAATCGGTGGACTTCCCGTGGCAACAAATGAGCGTGGGGGAATATGCGGCCTTGGCGCGAGCTCTCGATGGAAATGGAGTCCGGACCGGAGACCATTACTGGCGCCAGGTGCGGCCCTGCTTCTTCCGTCCGCTGCTTCCGTTTCAAGAGTATGATCCCAGCGCGGTGCGGGTTCCAAAGCTTGCGGCCATTGGAGGATGGCAATATGGGGTCGCCGACCAGGACCGGAGGAATTCCTATTTGAACCTCCTCTTGTTTCGAACCGTTCACGGTTACGCACTCCCGTGCCTGACCCCCAAGAAGCAGCGCCAGGTAAGGCTGGCGGCAGGTCTTTTCACGATTCGTCTGATTACAAACGCAGCGGAGTTCAGGCAGAGCGCGTATCCCGTCTATCTGGCGTTCTACCACAGGACCCGGTACAAGTATCTGGCGGAGCGGAGAGCGGAGGACGAATTTTCACGCTGGACGGATCGTCTCTTTCGCTTCCCGAAGATTGCCATTCTGGGCGGGTATCGGAATGGTGCGCTGGAAGCGGTGAGCGTTTCCCAATGGGTTGAGGAGACGCTCTTGTATTCCACCTTTTTCTGCAACGATGAGTCGCTGCACCTGTGTGTCGCCGATCTCATGCTCCACTGGACCCGTAGTGAGGTCGCAAGGTGTCCCGGGATCAAACAGATCTTCGCCGGGATGCACAAAAACGAACGCGGCTTAAGCGATTTCTACCTGCAACGGGGCTGTGAACTGGTTCGGAAACCGGCCCTGTTTCGGCTCAGCCCAATCGCGGCGGCAATCGTGAAGTGGTGGTTTCCAGGAAAACATAGGATGATCGCCGGCCATCTGGAAGCTGCCGGTCAAAACCAATTCGATGGTGTGACCTCCCGGGCTGAGGGCAGGTCCATGCCTTCGTCGCAAACAGCCCGTCCCTGACGGGAGCGAATCGTGACGCTGAACGCCGGCGCGAAGCTCCCGGTTCCTTTCGGTCGAATCCAAACAAGTGTAAGCACCATGAAAATTGCCATTATTGGTCTCGGTTACGTCGGACTCCCCTTGTCGCTCCAATTCGCACGTTCGGGTGTGCAGGTGATCGGGCTGGATATTGACCCGGCGAAGGTCGATGCCCTCAACAAGGGAAAAAGCTACATCAAACACATCGACTCGGCCGGCATCGCCGAGCTGGTGGACTCCGGGAGTTTGTCCGTGTCGACGGAGTTCCAGCAGGTAGGCGAAGTGGACGCGGTGATCATCTGCGTGCCGACTCCCTTGAACAAGAACCGTGAGCCGGACGTTTCCTTCGTCCTGGGCACTGGCCGCGCCATCGCGCCGCACCTGAAGTTGGGCACGCTGGTGGTTCTGGAATCGACCACCTATCCCGGAACGACGGATGAGGATCTGCTCACCGTGCTGGAAGCAGGGTCCGGGATGAGAGCCGGAATTGATTTCCACCTGGCCTTTTCCCCGGAACGGGAGGACCCGGGCAATCCCGACAGCAACGTGGTCGCGATTCCGAAAGTTGTCGGCGGCTTGACGCCCGACTGTCTGGAGCGCGCCCGAGCCCTGTACGCGAGGGCCATCAAGACGGTCGTGCCCGTCTCCTCGTGCCGGGTGGCCGAGGCGACCAAGATACTCGAAAACGTCTTCCGGAGTGTCAACATCGCCCTTGTCAACGAACTGAAAACGGTCTACTCGGCGATGGGTATTGATATTTGGGAGGTGATCCAGGCGGCGAAGACGAAGCCGTTCGGTTTTATGCCCTTCTATCCCGGGCCGGGGTTGGGCGGCCATTGCATTCCCATCGATCCGTTCTATCTAACCTGGAAGGCGCGCGAATACGGCCGCAACACCCGGTTCATAGAACTCGCGGGCGAGATCAACAGTTCCATGCCGCAGTATGTCGTTCAAAGGGCTGCGGAGGCACTCAACGCCCATCGCAAGTCCGTGAACGGATCCAAGGTCTTGATTCTCGGCCTGGCCTACAAGCCAAACGTGGATGATGACCGCGAATCCCCAAGTTACGTGCTCATGGAGACGTTCAAGAATCTTGGGTCTGAAGTGGCCTATTACGACCCCTATGTTCCGGTCATCCGTCCCACGCGGGAACACCCGCAATGGTCCGGCATCGCTTCCGTGGCCTGGAATCGAGCGTCCATCCATGACTTCGACGTGGTGGTGATTGCCACCAACCATGAGGTGGTCAATTATCAGGAGCTGGTGGATTGGTGCGGGTGTATCGTCGATACCAGAAATGCGACGAGTTGCCTGAACGCAAAACCAGGGCAGGTCTGGAGGGCGTAGCGGGCGGACCGCAACGCAAAGGCAGAGCGTATATTGAGGCAGGCTCCGGGCCTCCGGCTGGAGCTGAACATGCAATCGCCAAATCCTCCAAGATGATTCTCCTTCTTGGCGCCACCGGTCACATTGGACAGGCGTTCGGCCGGGAACTCCGCCGACACGGACGCTGTTTTGTTCCCTTGAGTCGTCGGACCCTGGACTACACGAACTTCGAGAATCTGTTCGACTACGTGAGGGGGATGAAGCCGGAGTTGGTGATCAACGCCGCTGGATATTCGGGAAGACCGAACATCGATGATTGCGAGTTCAATCGCATTGAGACGTTCCAAGCCAACGCGGTGCTGCCGGAGGTGATCGGACGGGTCTGCCAGATGACCAGGACCCCGTGGGGGCACGTCTCCTCAGGCAGCATTTATTCCGGGGCCAGAGTGTTCGAAAACGGCGAACTGAGCATCGTGCGGGACCTGAACCGTCCGGGCGTGCGGCAACTGCATAGCGAGCATCCTGAACTATTTGTCGGTTTCAGCGAGCTCGACGAGGCAAACGCATCGTTTCGCTGCCCGCCGTGCAGCTTCTATGTGGGCACCAAGGCGCTTGCCGAGGAGAGAATCGGAACAGGGGGACAGAACTACATTTGGCGGGTCCGAATGCCATTCAATGAACGGGACGAACCGTGGAACCTGCTGACGAAACTTCAGTGCTATCCCAGGATTCGCGACGACTTGAATTCGATTTCGCAGGTGGACGATTTTGCCCTGGCCTGCCTCCAACTCTGGGACCGTCAGGCACCCTTCGGAATCTACAATGTGATCAACCCCGGGGCCGTGACAACACGGGAAATCGTCGAGATGATCCAGCGCACGCTCTGTCCCGAACGAGCGTTTGACTATTGGCTCGATGACGAGGAGTTTTATCGTCGCGCGGTTCAGGCTCCCCGGACGAGTTGCATTCTCGACGCCTCCAAGCTACTCCGCGCTGGCGTCAAGATGCGCACCGTCCGGGAGGCTTTGGCGGATTCCCTGAGGAACTGGCAGCCCGCTGAGGAACTCAGGATATCCCGGAAGAAATCATCCTTCGGCGATGGTCGCGCACGGGACCGATGAAACGGGAACCGTTTCAACGCTTCCCTGACATCCGCTCTGGAAAGCTTCGGAAAGTCTGGGACGGGGCGGCAGCCGTCCCTGCCGATTCATGGAGATCTTTCAATCCCAAAGGGCGTGCACCGATACCGTGAGCCATCTCCACAGCGTGGCGCAGGGATTTCACCTGCCTGTGTTGAGCTGTCACGCGGGACGCGCTCCGGGCGGAGCGGGGCACCTGCATCGGATTTCGGTTCATCGAAGGGTCGTATCAAGAGGGCGCGGTTATGGGCTCGGCCTGTGTTCCCTGATGTTCCTTGCGGGTGCGGCGGGGCAGGGCATTGAGAACCCGAAGTTCGACAGCTTCGCACTGCCGGCCACTTTCCCATCTGCCGCCTTCCAGTCGTCTGCCGCGTCGGCGCCGGGAACCAGCCAACTGCCGGGGCTCCCGCCGTTGGCGTCCTTACCCTTCGCCGACCAGAAACCGTTTCAAATGGGTCCCGTGAATATTCGTCCGCACTTTCTGTACCGGTATTCCACCAGCACCGGAATCCAGTCCCGGCCCGGCCGGTCTTCCGACAGCGCCATTCAGGAGGTATCTCCGGGCGTGTTGTTGGAGTTGGGCGACCACTGGATGCTGGACTACACGCCGAGCCTTCGTTTCTATTCGAGCCGTTCGTTCCAGGATTCGACCGATCATTCCGTGATGTTCAACGGCGGGACCCTGTATCGGGGTTGGACGTTCGGGCTGTCGCAGGGTTATTCGCGGTCGCTTCAGCCACTGGCCGAGACCGCCAGCCAAGCGGAGCGGGAGAGCTTTACCACGGCGATCAACGCCGGCTATCGCCTGACTTCGGCGCTTTCCCTCCAAATGGGGGCGAGCCAGAGCATTCAGTTCGCGCGGCAAATCGGCACCTCCCAGGAGCTCAACAACTCACGCCTTTGGTCCAGCCTGAACTCGTTGAACTACCGGCTGACCGATAAGTGGGGCTTGGGTCTGAGCGCGGGCGGCGGTTACGATGATGTGGGTTCTGGTCCGAACATGGCGCATGAACAGGTCCAGGGAAACATCAACTGGCGGCCCAGCGACAAACTGCACCTGTCCTTCAACGGGGGGGCTGAATACCGGCAGTTCGCGGGCTCCGGCAGGCCCGACGCGATCAACCCGATTTTCGGAATGACAGTCCAGTCACCGTTTGAACTCACGAAGACGACGCTGTTCTCGATCCGGGCCAACCGCACGTTGAGCAGTTCGATCCTGCAGAACACTCTGAATGTCACCACGGACTTCGGTGCCACTCTCAGCCAGAGGTTGTTTAAGCGGCTGAACCTTGCTCTGAATGGCGGATATCGCATCGACTCTTTCGAGAGCACCCTGTCCAGCCTCGTCGAAACGCGCGAGGATCGTTCGATTTCTTTTGGCGCCCGTCTCAGCATGGCCTTTTTGAAACGCGCCAATGCCTCCGTGTTCTATCAGGGCAGTGACAGCTCATCGAGTCGGGCGGGGTTCGGCTACTCCAACACACAAGCCGGCGTGGAGATCTCGTACCGTTACTAACCGTTATGAAGACGAAGCAGGATTTGATCGAACGGGAGCCGGTCAACCCCGAAGTCAGGCCGGATTTGGCCACGCTCGCGGACCGTCCGGCGGCACCGGACCTTCGGTGGCACGGTCCGCAATTGGCGTTGCTGGCGCTGGCCGTGATTGTTGGGTTCTCCCGGCCACTCCGTGATTTGCTGCGATTTGCGGGGCAGAGTGAGCTCTTCTCGCATGTTGCGCTGATCCCGTTCGTGAGTCTCTATCTGGCCTGGACGAGCCGGCACGAACCGATTCCGAGATCCCGGCCCCATCGGTTGCTGGCGCTGGGGCCTTTGATCGCCGGATGCGGCGTGCTTCTGGGGTATTGGCTGGCGATGCGCTCGGGATGGAAACCGGAAACCGCGGACTACCTGGCTGTCATGATGTTTGCGGCGTGGCTGTTCCTTGTGGCGGGAGTGCTTGTCTGGCTGGGAACCGGAGTCTGCCGCGCGCTGGCGTTTCCATTGGTTTTCCTTCTTTTCATGGTACCCTTCCCCGATTTTTTGACCCGTCTGTTTGAGAGTGGTCTGCAGCGGGGATCAGCCGACACCGCCCACGCGTTTTTCTGGATGTCCGGAACGCCGGTGTTCCGGCAGGGCTTGGATTTCCAGCTGCCCGGGTTTGCGATGCAGGTGGCGCCCGAATGTAGCGGCATTCATTCCAGCCTCGCGTTGTTGATCACCAGTGTTCTGGCGGGCCGCCTGTTTTTGAGCTCGCCGTGGAATCGAACCCTTCTGACATTGTTCGTCATTCCGCTGGGTCTGGTGCGAAATGGTTTCCGGATATTCGTCATTGGCGAGCTCTGTGTTCACTTCGGGCGCCATATGATCGATTCGGCAATCCACCGCCGGGGAGGGCCGGTGTTTTTCGCCCTGTCCCTCATCCCGTTTCTGCTTCTGCTGCTACTCCTGCGAAAATGGGAAGGGCGCCTGAACGGATCCAATCAGAAAGGCAATCCATGAACAGTTTACGACGATACCTGACCGCGGTGCTTGGTCTGGCAATGGTCATCACCCTGGGAACGGGTTGCTCGAAGCAGGCCCGAAAGGACCGCATCCTGTCCCGCGCCAACGCAAACTTCGAGGTCGGCCAGTATGACAAGGCAGAGATTGAGTATCTCAACATCCTGAAACAGTCTCCCGGCGACCCGGTCGCGATCGCCCGGCTGGGATTGATTTATCATGCCCAGGGCCGGGTGTTATCGGCGCTTGCTTGGTTGCGAAAGGCATCGGAGCTGGACACGAACAACATTGAGGTGCGGTTGAACCTGGGAAAAACCTATTTAGGGGTGAACCAAAGGAGGGCGGCCTGGGATTTGGCGACGCGCGTGTTGCAGCAGGATCCGGGAAACCACGAGGCTCTCCTGTTGATGACGGACTCGGCCTCCGATGCGGAGGAGATTCAACAGGTCATTCAAAGGATCGAGCGGTTTTCCGAAGCGGAACGGGACCAGTCGGACGTTCATTTGGCCCTGGGTTCCCTTTACCTGCGCCAGCAAGACACCAACCGGGCGGAGGTTGAATTTAACCTCGCTCTGGCCAGGGACCCCAAGTCGAGCGCTGCGCATCTCGCCTTGGGCAATTTTCTCCTTCTGCGCAACGACATAAAAGGGGCGGAACACGAGTTGAAAGCCGCCTCGGAACTCGCCCCATTACGCTCCGCCCAGCTCTTCCCATACGCACAGTTGCTGTTGAGTCAGACCAATGTCCAGGGTGCCCGGGCGACGATTCAATCCGTGACCGAAAAAGCCCCGGATTACCTTCCGGCTTGGACCTTCCTCGCCCAACTCGCTTTTGCCCAGAGAGAGATCGAGGAATGCGATCGCTTGATCCAGAACATTCTCTCCCGAGACCCATCCCACTATGAGGCCCTGCTCATCAAGGGCAGCCTGATGGTGGGCAGGGGCGACAGCACCAATGCGGTGGCCCATTTCGAACAGATGGCTGGATCGATCTACGGGCAACTTCCACAGGTTCAGTATCAACTGGCCCTCGCACACCTCGGAAACAACAACCTTACCAAAGGCATGGAAAGTCTGAGCCGTGCGATCACATTAAACACCAATTTTGTACAAGCCTCCCTCTTGCTGGGTGAACTGAATTTGCGAAAGGGTGATACGGCCCTGGCCATCGTCACGCTGCGGCAGTTGACCAATCAACAGCCGCAGCTTGGCCGTGCCTACCTGATGTTGGCGGATGCCTACCAGGCCCAGCGCGATCCGGAGGCGGCTCTTGAAGTTTATGGACAACTGCTTGCGCGGGTTCCTGCGGATTCCCGGATTCTGCTGCTCCGCGGCGATCTCCTGGCCCGGATGGATCGGCGCGCTGAAGCACGGGAAGATTTCATCAAATCCCTCGAATCCGCGCCGGATTACGTCCCCGCTCTGGAGAAGTTGGTTGACATGGATCTTCTCGACAAGCAGTACGCAGCGGCGTTGGACCGAATCCAGATCGCCATGAAGCGGGATCCCAATTCTCCGAATCCCTGGTTGCTTGAGGCCAAGGTTTACATGGCTCGGAATGATCTGGACCAGGCCGAGGCATCGCTGTTGCAGGCCAACGAGAAGAACCCCGACTTGCAGGTTCCCTATCTTCTATTGGCGAAGACCTACGTGGACACAAAGAAATATCCCCAGGCATTGCAGCGCCTGCAGGAACTCGTGGGCAAGCATACCAACAATGTGTCTGCCTTGCTGCAAATCGGGATGATCCAGGACCATGTGAAAAACTATGATGCCGCCCGGGAGTCCTACGAAAAGGTAATGGCAATCAACCCCTCATCCGTGCTTGCGCTGAACAACCTCGCGTACCTCTACTCCGAACGGTTGGGGCGGATGGATAAAGCCTATGAATTGGCCCGCAGGGCGGCGGAATTGGCTCCGGATGAACCTTCGACGGCGGATACGCTGGGATGGATTTATTTCAAGCGCGGAGAGTATTCCCGCGCCCTGACACTCCTGCAGGAGAGCGTGGGCAAACTCCCGGACTCCGCGGAGATTCACTACCATCTAGGCGCCACACACTACATGCTGGGAGAGCCGGATCCGGCCCGGCTTCACCTTCAACGCGCGCTGGATGAAGGCGCGGATTATATCGGAAAACAGGACGCCCGCGAGCGCCTGGCATTGCTCTCGCTGGATACCAGCAAGGCTGATGCCTCCACCCTGGCGGGTTTGGAAAAGCGCACCCGGGAGGTTCCAGACGATCCAATCGCCCTGGGTGTGTTGGCGGCGATTCACGAGCTTCAGGGCAATCTGGAAAAGGCGGCGGACAGCTACGAAAGAGCGCTGAAAATCACACCGCGCAATGTTGGCATGACCGCGCGATTAGCCATGGTTTATGAGCGCCTGAACGATTCCCAAAAAGCGCTTAAGCTGGCCAGGCACGCCCACAATCTGGCGCCCGAGGACGCGCGGATCTCCCATCACCTCGGCCGGTTGGTGTTCCAGACCGGCGATTATAAATGGGCCGCCAGCCTGCTGGCCGAAGGCGCTCGGAAATTTCAGAATGAACCTGGGTTTTTGTACGACCTGGCCTGGTCGCAATACAGCATGGGCCAGGTGCCGGAAGCAGTCGCCAGCATGCGGCAGGCGGCACAGGGATCGCTCCCGCCCGCGCGAGCCACAGAGGCCGATCGATTCTTGACGTTGGTTGATGCAGCAGGGAATCAGGACAAGACGCAGGCGGTTGCTCCAGTTGCCCAGGCCGTGCTGGAAAAGAATCCGAACGATGTTCCGGCACTGATGGTTGGCGCCAGAATGCACGAGCAGCAGGGGAGATTCAGGGAGGCGGCCCAATCCTACGACCGTGCGCTGGCGCTGTATCCGTTCTTCCTGCCGGCGACCCGGAACCTGGCGATCCTCTGGGCCGAGCAACTCGGCGACGATGAGAAAGCCTACGAACTGGCGATCACGGCACGGAATGCGTTGCCGCAGGATGCGGAATTGGCCAAAGTATTGGGGGTTCTGGCCTATCGCCGCGGTGATTACAGACGATCGAAGGAATTCTTGAGCGAAAGTGAACGCACTCGAAGCGGCGATGCGAGTCTGCTCTACCACCTCGGGATGGCTTATTACCAACTCAAGGAACCCGATGAATGCAGGCGAACGCTTCAGCGCGCCCTGGCTCTGGGGATGCAGAGCACGCTCGCGGAAGAGGCGAAGCGGGTGCTTGCCGGGTTGAAGTGAGCGCCGGATGTTGGGTATGGTCTGGAAAGGGATTGTTCGCGGTGTTCTCGATTTTTTCGGATGAAACCTTCCAAAGTCTCCATGCATTGCTATTCGATCCAGGAACTCGAGCCGGACTCGGAGGTGCCGATGTACGAGGTTGTCACAAGCCGAAACGAGGAGGATCCGGAGTGGGACGCGCTGGTGCTGAATTGCCCGGATCCGCATCACGAGCAGACGAGCCTGTGGGGCGCTGCGCAACGGATCAGAGGTTGGGAGGCGATGCGAATTCTTGTCAGAAGGAACGGTGGATTGGTCGGGGGAGTCCAAATATTGGAACGTGCGTTGGGCCGGTTCGTGCGAGTGGGCTATATCCATCGTGGTCCGCTGGCATCCATTGATGACGACAGACTGCGAGGGCGCCTGGTTCACGCGATCGGAGCCTATGCAAGGGCGAGACATCTGACTTATCTCTCGGTGGTTCTGCCTTACGGCGGTTCCCC
Organism: Verrucomicrobiota bacterium; assembly: GCA_021733945.1. Taxonomy (GTDB): domain Bacteria; phylum Verrucomicrobiota; class Verrucomicrobiia; order Limisphaerales; family SIBE01; genus JAIPJX01. The sequence continues at coordinate 59,282 of JAIPJX010000003.1, forward strand.
CTGGGTGCCTCACCTCAAGGCGCAGGCGTTCGGAATCAGTCACCCGTCGCTGCCCCCGAGAACCAGCATGAGGTCCACGATCGTCCTGGATCTGGAACCGGAACTCGATGAACTCATGGCGGGAATGAGGCGCACGACTCGAACCCATGTTCGCCAGGGATCAAGACGCGGCCTGCATTTCAGGGAAGGTGAGCAGAGGGATCTGCAAACCTTTGAAACCCTGCTGGCAGCATTATGCCAACGCAGGGGAGTTTCTCCCAATATTCCAGGTGGAAATTTTCTTCAGGAACTTTGGAGGCGCTTCGCTCCTTCAGGGCATCTCAAGCTTTTTCTGACCGAGCAAAAGGGAGAACAAATTTCGGCGCTCCTGGCCTTCACCACCGGACATTGGTTCCGGGTATGGAGGGTCGGTTGGTCCGGAGAGCACGCCGGAATGCGTCCAAATCAATTGATGTATTGGGAAGCCATCAAGTGGGCCAGGTTGAATGGCTACAAATACTTCGAGAACTCCGGTTTTGACACGGATAATGCCAGGGCCATGGTCGAAGGACGGGATCTCTCCAAAAGTGTGTGGTGCGGGATGTCTTTCTTCAAGCTGGGTTTTGGCGGCAAGGTTTTGCCGCTCGATCCCGGCTATTGTTTTTTCAGCAATCCGGTCGTGCGTGCAGTGTTTCATCTGGCGAAGCCAAATGGATTCGCCTCTCGGATCGGAGAATTCCTTGTCGGCAAGGCGATGGCGCGATTCAGGCGCCGGAGATGAGAGGGGAGTATGGCGTAGCCGTCTTGATCGGAACAATTGCTCATCACCCATGGATGCCATCATCCCGACATCGTCGCAATCGGGCGGGGCCGACCGCGCCGGACATCCGGGTGCCGGTTCGACCGCGATAGGCAGTGACGGGATCGAGGTCTGCTGGTCTTTCGACCCGGAGGACCGTCGTTGGGACGGGTTCCTGCAACAAGTGCCGCTGGGGCAGTTTCAGCAATCGAGTCTGTGGGCACAATACAAGGCAACCGAAGGATGGCAATCGCTCCGCTGTCTCCTGGTCAGGAAGGGCGGCTTGATTGGCGGCTTTCAGTTGCTATGGCGCCGTTCGCGCTGGGGGCGGACTGCCTATGTCAGCAAGGGACCGGTCATGCTGGAGGAAACGCCGGAGACGTCTGAATTCGCCATTCGCCTGATCAGGCAAGCCGTCGAAGAACTCAAGATCACCGCCGTGATCGTGCAACCGCCTGACTTCAGCAGGCACATGTCGGAAGCCCTTGCGCGGAATCAATTTGAGGCAAACCGGATTCGAAGCGTGATCAGCACGACCTTGCTGGTCCATCTGAACCGTGGCATGGCAGAGGTGGAACGGGGGTTCAACCGAAACATGCGCACCCAGGTCCGTCAGGCCCGCCGCCGGGGCGTTGTCGTTCGGGAGGGTGACGAAAAGGATGTCGGCAACTTTTTCGCCATGATGAAATTGACGTGCGAAAGGCAGGGCGTGAAGCCGAATCCTTCATCGGAGCTTGAACTGGCGGCACTTTGGCGCGTGTTCCATGACGCCGGAGCATCCCGACTGACGATCGCGCGGTGTTCAGGCCAGGATGTGGCCGGGCAGCTTTGCCTTGCATTTGGTGATCGGATCACCCTGTGGAAGAATGGGTGGACCGGCCAATACGGAGAGTCTCACCCCAACCGGTTGATTGCCTGGGAAGGGATCGAGTGGGCATGCGCAAGAGGATTCAAAGTGTGGGATTGGGTGGCTCTGGATCCGGGCATTGCCGCGACACTCCTGGCGCGCCGTCCACTTGGTGAAAGGCAGAAGCAGAGCCAGCATTTCTTCCGGCTTTGTTTCGGTGGCGACCCGGTTCTGCTTCCCCCTTCGAAGATCTGGATTCGGCACCCAATCCTGAGGTTTGGGTGCCGCCTCTTCGGTCGTTTTTTGAAAACGCGAACCTTCCAGCGAGAATGACCGCGCCGTCCCGAATTTATTCCGGGAGGACCGTTTGGGGCTTTGATCCGCCGACGCCGGGGGGAATCCGGCCATGTTCGTTGAATCGAGGAGCCTGTGCCGGAAGATGACGAGGGAGGCTCTCGGTTTGAGTTCCGATTTCTGATCTTCGATTTTCAATGAATGGTTCGATGATTCTCGGTGTGTGCAGCGGCTTGTTGGCGGTCCTGCTGGCTTTGGCCGCCTTCTTTCGCACGCACTGGTCCGTGCCGCGGACCTGTTTTGTGGCGGGAATGGGGTTGCTGGCAGCGGATTCCATGCTCGGTGCATTGGCCGCCGATGCCTTGCGTCCGGATCAGGCTGTTGGCTGGGTGCGGTGGAAGCTCGTCACCCTGTCTCTGTTGCCGGCCGTTTGGCTGCCTTTCAGTTTGAGCTATGCGCGCGGGAGCGATCGTCAATGGTTTGCGCGGTGGCGGATCTGGCCGGCCCTGGTGTGCCTGGCTCCGATCGCCGTGAGTCTGCTGTTCTTCGGGAGGTTGCTTGGTCCGATCCTGCAGAAGGAGACGTTCGGCCAGTGGGCGGTGAGCCTGAATGCGCCCGGCCTTGCATTGAGCCTATTGGTTTTGGTCAGCGCCATCCTGATCCTGATGAATCTGGAGTTTACGTTTCGTGCGGCGGTGGGGACCATGCGATGGCGGATCAAGTTCATGATCCTGGGTGTCGGTTTGGTGTTTGTCGTCCATGCCTATACGTGCAGCGAAACCCTCTTGTTCCGCGCCGTGGATCTTTCGCTGCAAGGTGTCAACTCCGGCGCGCTCCTGCTCGGTTGCCTGCTGGTGGGGCGTTCGCTCATGCGCATGGGCCACTTCGAGGTCGATGTTTATCCCTCCCAGGCGGTTCTCCACAGCTCGCTCACCGTGTTGCTGGCGGGCGCCTATCTGATGGCTGTGGGGGTGTTTGCCAAGGGCGTCGCCGTTCTGGGCGGAGATTTTACGCTCCAAATCAGGGTGTTCCTCGGCTTGGTTTCGTTGGTGGTGCTGGCCATTCTCTTGCTGTCGGATCGGGTGCGGTTGCATATCCGGCGCTTCATCAGCCGCCATTTTCAACGCCCTCAGTTCGACTATCGTACGTTGTGGAAAACTTTTACCGAGGGAACGGTGCGTCGATTGGAACAAACGGATTTGTGTAATGCGATCGTCAAGCTGATCTCGGCCACCTTTCAGACTCTTTCGGTCACGATCTGGCTCGTGGACGAACTGAAAGAAAGGCTGCTATTCGGGGCTTCCACCTCGCTTTCTCCGGAAAGCGCCGGACGGTTCGTGGATGACACGGCGGCCGCGGCATCGGCAATCAAGGCATTGAGCGAGGGGCACCGACCGGTTGATCTCGATGGCGCGCGGGAAAGTTGGGCGGCGGTTATCCGGAGGTTGCACCCCGAGGAGTTTCGGAAGGGCGGGAACCGGCTTGCTGTTCCCCTGATGGCCGGCGAGGAACTTCTGGGTGTGATGTTGTTGGGAGACCGGGTGGGCGGGGTCTCGTTCTCGATGCAGGATCTGGATGTCCTCACCTCCATAGGCGAACAGGCGGCCGCCAGCCTGCTCAACATCCGTCTGTCCCAGAGCCTGGCTCATGCGAAACAACTCGAGGCGTTTCAGGCCATGTCCGCATTTTTTGTCCACGACCTGAAGAATGCGACCTCCACGCTCTCCCTCATGCTCAAGAATCTCCCGGTTCATTTTGCCGATCCCAATTTTCGGGAGGACGCGCTGCGCGGAATTGGCCGGACCGTCACCTACCTGAATGACCTCATAGACCGACTGGGTCTCATTCGGCGGGAACTGACCATCCAACCCGTCGCGTGCGACCTGAATGCGGTGGTCCTGGAGGCGTTAACCTGCCTCGACGGTGGACCCGAAATTGAATTGGTCAAGGAACTCCGGCCCTTGCCCAGGGTGATGGTGGACCCCGCACAAATGCGGACCGTCGTGACGAATCTCGCCCTCAACGCCCGCGATGCGTCGGGGCTCGGCGGGCGGATCACCGTGAGCACCAGCCGCCAAAACAACCACGTCGTCCTTTCTTTCGCGGACAACGGGTGCGGGATGAGTCCGGAATTCGTGCGGGATTCCCTGTTCCGTCCATTTACGACCACGAAGAAGAACGGCATCGGCATCGGAATGTTTCAGTGCAGGATCATGGTTGAAGCCAATCGGGGCCGCATCGAGGTCGCCAGCCAGCCCGGCAAGGGCACCACCTTCCGAGTCCTGATCCCGGCCCACGGTAACTCTGAACTGAAGCCCCCGACAACAAGGCCACCCGCAAAAACGTCATAGCCCGGCACTCCAGGCACGCGCGCCCTCAAATGAAATCCAAACTCCTCATTGTTGACGACGACGAAGAAATCCGCACCCAGATGAAATGGGCCCTCAGTCAGGATTATGACGTGATCCTGGCAGGGGATCGGCCATCGGCGTGCCAGGCGTTCCGGTTACACCGGCCGCCGGTGGCGTTGCTTGACCTCGGTCTTCCACCCCAACCGGCCGGGACCCAGGAGGGATTCGCCGCCCTGGGCGACATGCTGTCCGAGGACGGCCTGGCCAAGGTCATCATCCTTACCGGCCAGGGCGAAAGGAAGAACGCCCTCCAGGCAATCGGCTCGGGGGCGTTCGATTTGTTGACCAAACCTGTGGATTTGGAGGGGCTCAAAGTCATCCTGAGAAGGAGCTTTCACATCGCCGGATTGGAACGCGACCTCCGTGGATTGGATGAGCGTTCGCCGCAAAACACCTTTGAAGGCATGCTCGGCTCCAGCCGGCAGATGCGGGCCCTGTTTGGATCGATCGGCAAAGTCGCCGCGACCGATGCTCCCGTGTTGATTTTGGGTGAGAGTGGGACGGGTAAGGAGATGGCTGCCCTGGCGGTTCATCGTCGGAGTGCACGCAGGAACGGTCCCTTCGTGGCCATCAACTGCGGTGCCATTCCCGAAAACCTCCTGGAAAGTGAATTGTTCGGTCACGAAAAGGGTTCGTTCACCGGGGCCCACATCCAGCGCAAGGGGCTTTTCGAGTGCGCCACCGGCGGCTCCCTGTTCCTGGATGAAATCGGGGAAATTCCCCTGGCGCTGCAGGTGAAGTTGCTGCGTTTCCTCCAGGAGCAATCCATCGAACGGGTCGGTGGCCGTCAGGCCATCGCGGTGGATGCGCGCGTCATCGCCGCGACGAACGCCGATCTTACCGAAGCGATCGGCAGCGGGCGATTCCGGGAGGATCTGTACTACCGCCTCGCGGTCGTGGTGCTCCGCTTGCCGGCATTGCGGGATCGCGAGAATGATGTGTGTTTGCTCGCGCAGGAGTTCCTGCGGCGGTCGGCGGAAGAAGCAGGCAAGCCCGGGTTGGTTTTCGACCAGAACGCCCTGAAGGCGTTGAGCTGCCATCCCTGGCCGGGGAATGTCCGTGAGTTGGAGAATCGGATCCGACGCTCGGTGATCATGGCCGACGGAAAACGCCTTTCGGACCGTGATCTTGAACTGGACAACCACTCCAAGGAAACATCGGTGGTCAGCCTCAAGGCGGCCCGCGAATCCGTGGAACGTGAGATCATCACCCAGGCTCTGCGCAAACACGCGGGCAACATCGCCGCGGCGGCGGCCGAGCTGGGAGTGAGCCGTCCCACGGTCTACGAATTGATGAACAAGCTTCGGATCACCAAGGGGTGACCCGCCTCCGGCATCAGAACCAGGTGAAACGTTCCGGAACGTAGATGACGTCGCCCGGCTGCAGTTGAAAAGGCATGTCCTCCTTGCCCTTGAGGATTTGCTTGAAATCAAGCCGGAAGCGCCTGTAACGGTCCTCCTGCCGGATAATCGTCACTGCCTTGAGATTGGCCTTGCTGTAGTCAAACCCGCCCGCCTCCATGATGGCCCCCATGGCGGTCATGGGTCGATCCGACATCAGTTTGCCCGGACGGAGGACTGCTCCGGTCACGAAGATCGGGAAACTGGAGGACAAGACGGTCACATTGACTGCTTTGGTCTGGAGTTGCGAACCGAACACCTTGATCAATTCCTGTTCCATGGACCCGGGGGTTAGTCCCACCGCCTTGAATTCTCCGAGCGTGGGAAGCGAGATCCTTCCATCACGCCGGATTTGTTGGGTGGTTTCGAGATCGGGCGCGCCGGGAAAGGATATTTTTACGGTGTCGCCTTCGCTCAGCTGGACCACCTCCGACGGCGTCGCTTGTCCGTCGGGAAGTTTGCTTGTGTCATGGGGTGTCCGGCAGCCTGTGGCACTCAACCACAAAAACACAGCGAGCATTGCCACGCTCGCGACGGGATTGGGGTTGCGGCCCCAGGTTCCAGTTTTCCGTCGGACCCGGCATCCGGGGTATCCACGCGAATCGTTCTTCATCCGTCTAATTTAGTGAATGTTCCTCCACGGCGCCAATTGAATTTCTTATTCTCTCTGAACCGCGGCCCGAGGCTGGCCTGCCTGCCCGTGTTGTCCCTTGAACCATCCGTCTTTGATGGTGGTTTTGGAGAGGGCCTTCTTTCGAATACCTCCACAAAAAAAGAATATGAACAAGCTGAACAATCTCTTCTCGGGAAGGAAGTCCGTCGTTGTTGAATGGATCCGCGCGGCCGGACTCGGCCTTGCGATTTGTGTTTCGGCTTTCGCCGCTGCCCCCATCAATGACAGCGTTGCGAGCCGAATCGCTTTGACCGAGGCCACCAACGTCTTTGATGGCTCGAACATCGACGCCACCAGGGAGGCCGGGGAACCGCTCCATTCGGGAAATGCCGGAGGCAGGTCCGTCTGGTTCAGTTGGACCGCCACCACCAACGGTGGACTCGTCAGAATCGAGGTCTCCGGAAGTTCGTTTGAAAAACTTCTGGGCGTTTACCGGAACCCACCCGTCTCGAGCCTGACCCAGGTGGCCGCGGATCATGATAGCGGCATGACATTGACAAATCGGGTTGCTTTTCTCCCCGTCGAGGGGCGGGAATACTACATCGCGGTGGACGGCAAAAACGGGGCGAGCGGTAAATTCCGGCTCTCCCTCGTCCACGAGGTTCCCTCGGGACTCCAGATCGTCGAGCACCCGGTTTCGATGACCACCACGGAGGGTGGTCCGGCGACGCTGAGTGTCGTGGCAGTCGGCGAGCGGCCTGTTTTGTATCAATGGGTGAAAGACGGGGTGGTGATTGCAGGTGCAACCGATTCAACCCTGCAGATCTCCGATGCGCAGGCCTCGGACGCCGGAAGCTACCAGGTCATTGTCCGCAACGCGGTCGCATCGCTGACCAGTTCCAACGCGGTGTTGAGCCTGTCCATACCCTACACCTTCAGCCTTTTGGCCGGCCGACCGGGCGAGCCCGGCGTGGCTGATGGAGATCCGGGCACGGCCAGATTCAACGCGCCGACGGCGCTTGCGATTGACAGGGAAGGCAACCTCCTGGTGGCCGACACCGGCAATCATCTGATTCGAAGAATCAGATCGGATGGCGCTGTCAGCACGGTTGCGGGAAGAGCCGGATCCTCAGGGTCGGTGGATGGGCCTCGAACGACCGCCCAGTTCAACCGCCCGGCGGGATTGGCCGTGGACTCGGGTGGGAACGTTTTCGTGCTGGATGCCGGAAATTCGACGATCCGAAAGATAAGCCCCGCCGGAGCGGTGACCACGTGGGCGGGCCAGTCCGGAGTGTTGGGCAGCACAGACGGCCTGGGAACCAATGCCCGCTTCGCCAACCCGTCCTCGTTGACCGCCGGTCCCGCGAACGAACTCTATGTCACAGACACGGGCAATCAGACCATTCGCAAAGTCAGCGTGAACGGGGCGGTCACAACCTTCGCCGGCCTGCCTGTCGCCATGGGAAGTCAGGATGGCGTTGGGACTGGAGCGCGCTTCCAAGGCCCGGCCGGAATAGCCACGGATTCCCTGGGTAACATTTATGTGACCGAAACCGAAAATCAGCTTCTGCGCAGGCTTACTCCGGACTCGATCGTGTCGACAGTCGCCGGGTTTACGCGCGCGGCGGGAAGTCGGGATGGAATGGGAGCCGCCGCCCGATTTACCAATGCCCGGGCGGTGGCGACGGACACTTCGGAGAATGTTTACGTCGCCGACACCGGGAATGACACGTTGCGCAAGGTCACTCCGGATGGGGTTGTGACGACCATCGCGGGGGAGGCGGGGGTCGTTGGGATTACGACAAATCAATTTGGCGTTGCGGCGCGGCTCAACGCACCGGCGGGGGTCGCGGTCGATTCGTCGGGAGTCGTGTTCCTCGCGGACACGGGCAATCACGCCATTCTTCGCGGGATCCCGCTGGCGGTGACCGTTCCCCCGGAGGGACAGCATGTGGCGTCAGGAACCCCGGTCACCCTCTCGGTCAAGGCTGCGGGTGCCCCACCTTTGGCGTTTCAGTGGCTCAAGGATGGCGTTGAGGTGGTGGGGGCGAGGGATTCGGCATTGGTCCTTTCGGACGTGCGCACCAATGACTCCGGCACGTATTCGGTGAAGGTGAGCAACGAGATCGGCAGTGTCACGAGCCGCGCGGCTCTCCTGGTGGTGCTCGATGCTCCAGTCATTGCAGCGCAACCGACGAGCCAGACCGTGGAGCAGGGAGGGTCCCTCGCTCTTTCGGTGGCAGTCTCGGGCAGTCTCCCTTTGGATTATCAATGGCGGAGAGACGGGATCGCGATTCCTGGCGAAACGGCTCCAACACTGACGGTCAGGAACGTCCAGCCATCGGCGAGCGGCCTCTATAGCCTTTCGGTCAGCAACTCCGTCGGAGTCGCGTTCACGTCCGACATCGCGGTCACGGTGTCGTTCCCACCGCATATTCTCTCCCAACCCGCCAGTCAAACGTTCGTCATCGGCACGAATCTGACCCTGCGTGCCTCCGTGGGCGGCTCCGCCCCGCTCGCTTACCAATGGCTGCGCGATGGCATTGCCCTGCCGGGGGCGACCAACGCCGAGTTGACCGTGGCCGTCCCCCAAATCAGCGACGCTGGGAACTACAGCCTGACCATTGTCAACAGCCTGGGTGCCGCGACAACCACGAATGCCCTGATTCAGGTGGTGCCTCCCGTCAGCCTGGTCACGGCGGCGGGCGAGCCGTTACAGCAGGGAAGCGCCAATGGAAAAATCGGCACCCCGGCCCTGTTCTCCTATCCGATCGGTATTGCGGTCGATGCGACCGGAAACAAGTTCATCGCCGATTCCCTCAATCATACCATCCGCCGGATTGACGCCGACGGACTGGTAACCACTCTGGCAGGCGTTCCTGGTGCGGCTGGAAATGACGATGGCGCCGGAGGGGCGGCCCGGTTTAACGGACCCCAGGGAGTGGCTGTGGATGCCGAAGGAAACATTCTGGTGGCGGACTCCGGAAACCACACCATCCGCCGCATAACACCCGACGGCCAGGTCTCAACGCTGGCTGGCTCGCCGGGCTCGCCGGGCGCCTCGGATGGCGTCGGATTGGTCGCTCGCTTCACCTATCCGTACGCGCTGACCGTTGGACCCTCCGGTGATATTTTTGTCGCGGACACCGGGAACAGCACGATCCGAAGAATCACTGCCAACGGTTTTGTGACCACGTTTGCCGGAGCCGCTGGAATTACTGGAAGCGCCGATGGTGCCGGCAGCGACGCACGCTTCCGAAGTCCGTCCGGGTTGACAGTGGACTCGGCCGGAACCCTGTATGTTGCGGATACGGACAATCACCTCATACGAACGATCTCGGTCGATGGGGCGGTGGTGACGATTGCCGGTGCCGCGGGTGAGCTGGGCTCCTCCAACGACACAGGCCTGCAGGCCCGGTTCGCATTTCCCCGGGGGGTGGCTCTGGATTCCGCGGGCAACCTGTTCATTGGAGACAGCGAGAACAAGGTGATTCGCGTGATGCAGACCACCGGGATGGTGCGCCTCTTCGCCGGGAGGGTCGGCTTCAGCGGTTCGACCGACGCCCGCCTGGGGTCTGCGCGCTTTGCGTACCCGGGAGGGCTCGCCATCGATCTCGCGGGTAATCTTCTGGTTGCCGACGCCGTCAATGGCACGATCCGATCTGTGACGGGTAACTCCCAGGTCAGCACCGTTGCCGGTGTCGCAGGCTCCTCCGGAAGTGCCGATGGCGTCGCTGCCATTCCGCGTTTCTCGCTCCCTTATGGGGTCGCGGTGGATCGGGTCGGGAACGTGTACGTCGCGGACGCCGGGAACCATGTCATCAGAAAGATCAACACCGATAACGTGGTGTCAACGCTGGCGGGACTCGTCGGCACGAGCGGAAGCTCCGACGGGAGCGGATCCGCAGCCCGGTTCAACCAACCGCTCTCCCTCGCCTTGGACGCCTCCGGGAACCTGATCGTGGTCGATACCTCGAATCACATCCTTCGCCGGGTGACTCCCGGAGGGCAGGTCACGACTCTGGCTGGATTCCCTGGAAGGACCGGATCGACGGACGGGGTCGGAAGCGCGGCCCGATTCAACCAGCCATCGAGCGTTAGCGTGGATCCGGCTGGAAATATCTACGTGACGGACAGGGGGAACCACATCGTAAGGAGGGTTACTTCGGCAGGCGCTGTTTCGACCATCGCTGGAACCACCGAAAGTCCCGGAAGCGCCGATGGCGTTGGTAGGACTGCGAAGTTCTCATCACCGGAAGGAATTGTGGCCGATCGCAGCACCGGAAATCTCTTCGTCTCGGACACCGGAAATTCGACTGTCCGTCTTATTACGCCCAACGGCACTGTTTCAACATTTGCCGGGACGCCCGGGGCCGCGGGATTTCAGGACGGAAGCGCGGGAACGGCCAGGTTTGACGGTCCGGTCGGACTGGCCCTGGACGGATCGGGAAACCTGTATGTGGCCGACTCGAGCAATCACGTGATTCGCCTGGTGACCCCGTCGGGTTTCGTGCAGACATTGTTTGGTCGTCCGGGCTTGCCTGACTTCACCGACGGACCGGGGACGTCGGCGCAGCTGAACTTTCCGACGGGATTGTCCCTGGATTTCGCCGGGAATCTACACGTCGCCGACTCGGGGAATCACCTGATCCGCAAGGGACTTCCGTTCCTCGTCAGAGTTCAGGCCACCAGCGTCACCGCTCTCTCCCGAAATTCCGCCAGGATTGGCGTTACATTGCTCGGATCCGGTCCGTTCTCTCTTCAATGGTGGAAGGACGGCGCTCCACTCCCGGAGCGGACCAGCCCCACGATCGACTTCGAGAACGTTCAATTGTTGGATCAGGGTGCGTACTCGGCCGTCGTGATCGGACCGGGCGGGACCATAGAGACGGAGTTGGTGGACCTGAAGGTCACCCCGCGGCTTCTACTTCTGCCGCCGCAGCCGCTCAGTGGAGGAGGATTCCGTATCTTCATCCAAACCGAGGACGGTGGATTGCCCGCAGATCCAGGAAGCATCACAATTCAGATCTCCGACTCCATTTCCGATGGCTCTGAGCCGATCTGGTTGTCCCAGCCGGTCGGGTCAACCACAAGCAATGGCTCCCTGGTCTTCGACGACCCCGACGGGAGCAGCCACCCGTTTCGATTCTACCGGCTGTTGCAGGCGACATCGCCGTAGAACTTCCCATTCCGGAATACAGGCTCACAGCCGACGATCCGGATCGGCTTCAGTACCGCGCAACACGATCCAGCCGTGCCGGACGTTGTTCGCGATGTCCTCATCGATTCATGAACCCAACACTACTGAACCGAGTGACACTGGCGATTCGTTTCTGCATGCGCGGTTGGCGCTGCCTTCCGTGCGTGTGCCTGGCGGCCAGCGTTTCGGCTCAGGAAGCCAGCCAAAACTGTTTTGCCTGGGATCCGAGTCCGGGCCCCGACATTCAAGGGTACCGTCTGTATGTGGGAGACAGCCCCGGCCATTACCAACAATCGTTCGATCTCGGCGATGTGACCGAGGCCTGCTTGACCAATCAGGTTGAGGTCGGATTTCAGTACTTTGCGGTCGCTGCGTACGACGCTTTTGAGTTCGAAAGCGGTCCGTCGAACGAGATTGAGCGCTATGTCCCTCTTGCCGACGGCAGGCCCAGTTGCTCGAGGATCCCGGATCGTATCGTCAAGGAAAATGGCCGGATCGAACTGGCATTTTCGGTGCAGGATGGCGATACTCCGGCCGAGGCGCTCAGCGTCACCGTGAACGCGTCGGACCCGGTCCTCGTGCCGGCTGCCAACATGACGCTCGGCGGTAGTGGCACGCATCGGACGCTCGTTGTGATCGCGGAATCCAATCGGGCAGGCAGCGCCACCATTGCCATTACGGTTACCGACTTGGACGGGAACAGCAATGGCTGCGCGTTCCGGTTGACCGTTGTTCCGAATCCGCCGACGATCGCCCTGCTTTCGCCCCAGGAACCGTACGAAGTCCTCATCAACACCAGCACGACCATCCCATTCCAGGTGTTCGACTCCCGAACGCCTGCGGACGAGCTTCGGGTGGAAGCAACGAAGATTTGGGATGAAGGGGTCGTCACGAACGAGGGACTGATCCTCGAGGGCTTCGGTACGAACCGGAGTCTCTCGATTGAGCCCGCAGCGGATCAGATCGGTTGGGCCCTGATAGGAATCTCCGCCCGCAACAAAGACGGTGCTGTCGCAAAAAGGGAGTTCTGGATCGAGGTAACGTCCTTTCCGAGGTCGAACCAAAGGCCGAGCTTCGACAGAGGTAGCGATGTGAAGGTCCTGGAGGACTCGGGGTCGAAAACCGCGGATGGCTGGGCCACAAACATCAAAGCCGGCCCCGACGCTGAGAATTCGCAGGCGATCACGTTTCTCGTGAGCAGCGACAATTCGTCATTGTTCTCGGTGGAGCCTGCCATCAGCCCCGAAGGAACGTTGACATTCACTCCCGCACCCAACGCCAACGGGATTGCGAATCTCGCGGTCCAACTGAGGGACAATGGGGGGACGGACTTGAGCCTGCCTCAGACATTTAAGATCATTGTCGTGCCCGTCAATGATCCTCCCAGCTTTGTGAAGGGACCCGATCAGGTAATCCCCGAAGATGCCGCGCAGGTGAGGGTGACACGGTGGGCAACGGCGATCAGCGCGGGACCGATCGATGAATCCGGACAGAAGTTGAGCTTCCTCGTGAGCAATGACAATCCACAACTGTTCGCCTTGCAGCCGGAGATCCGATCGAACGGCAAACTCCTTTACACGCCGGCGCCAAACTCCAACGGTGTGGCGACCGTGACGGTCCGGATCCGAGATGACGGGGGCACGGATAACGGGGAGGTGGACACAAGCGCGGAGGAAACATTCACAATCACAGTCAACGCTGTGAATGACGCCCCTCGCTTCAAAAAGGGGCCGGATCAGTTGCTTTCGGAAGACGCGGCGAGTCAGGCCGTGCTCAATTGGGCCACGGCTTTAAGCGCGGGCCCGGCCGACGAATCGACTCAAGCTCTGAACTTCCTGGTGAGCAACGACAATCCGGGGCTGTTCGCCTCACAGCCGGCCGTCAGTCCCGACGGGACGCTCACCTACGCTCTCGCCGCCAATGCCAACGGGGTGGCGATGGTTCGTGTCCAGATCCAGGATGACGGAGGAACGCCGAATTGGGAGGCGAACATGAGATTCCCGCAGGTTTTTTCAATCACCGTCCTTCCGGTCAATGACTCACCGAGTTTCACCAGGGGGGGCGATGTCACGCTATCGGAGGATGCGGGCGCGATAAGGGCTGTCCATTGGGCGACAGGGATCAAGGCAGGGCCCCTGGATGAGAGCGGGCAGGAGGTGACGTTTGTCGTGTCCAATGATAACGCCTCCTTGTTCTCGGTTCCTCCGACCATTGGCTCGGACGGGACATTGACGTTTACGACGGCGGGGCCCGATGTCAGTGGGACAGCCAGGGTGATGGTGCAAATCACGGACGATGGTGGGCGGGCCAATGGCGGAAACGACACCAGCCCGGCTCAATCGTTTGTGATCACCATTCTTCGCAGACACCTTGCGACGCCGGCCTCGACAATTGGCGAACCGGATTGGAAAGCAAATGAACGGGGTGACGATGCGCCCGCTCTCCAGCTTCTTCGCGAAAACAGCGAATGCAGGATCAGGATGCAAACATCCGAGGGCAAGACGTACGTGCTGGAGTATTGCGATTCGTTGAGCGAGAGCCAGTGGCAACCCCTGCTCCAGGTGCGGGGTGATCGCCAAGTGACTACACTGACCGATCCATCCGCACCTCATGCACGGCGGTTCTACAGGGTGCGTGTGTTGTCCCATTCGGTCGGGTCTCCTCTGGAGTAACAGTCGCACGAGCCATGGTCGGGTGAGTGTTTGCACTACAAACCACGAATCTTTTTCCCACAGAGGTTCTTCAGTGTTGACTTGATCTGCGACAATAGTCTGAAACCCATTCCGCGCCTGAACGGGAACTCCATGAGAATCGCGGCTTGCTGGAGGTTGTCCAGCACACTCTCCAGCGCTTTGCTGTTCTGGTTCCTTTCGACAAGAACGAGCTGCAGGAGCATCGATGCTCCGGTGATAAAAAGCCTGTTGTTCTTGATTTCGAGCGCTTGGAGTGACGTCCTGACCACGAATTCCCTGCCGTTCCATAAAAACCTCACCGCTTCGGATTCTGGCAGGGCCGTCAAGCGCCGAATGGAATAGGGCTGGGGCACGGCCTCGCGAATCATCATCATCAAATCTTCCAGTGATCCTCGCATAAACTGTTACTTCGTCAGATCTCGTGTGGAAACAAGAGACTGCTTGAGGCATGCCAACATTGCGGGCCAGGCCTCCGGGCAATTGTAAGGCAAACGTCTTCAGACCATTCCGATTGAAGAAATTCTTCACAGAGGAATTCCGGAGCCTTCAACAAACAACGAGGTCACGAAACACGGCCGGATCTGGATGGCTGATCAGAAAATCGGTTCCGATTGTATGTCGTTGAACCATAACCCCCTGGACCTTGCCGTTCGCGGGTTGGGAGGGTCCTGCTCCCTGTGCCGCTCTACCTTACAATACTCGCTGTGCGTCGATCACATTTCCAAGTAATTGGTAATGAGAAGCTTCCCGTTTGAATCGTGCCCGGAAAAACTCTTGGGGGAGCCGTTCCCGTCGGTGGGCCTTACAGTTGCAATCGATTTGAAAGTTCGGTCCGATTCAATGCATCTACTTTTTTTATTCGGGAACCTGTTGGTAATCAGGTGCTCGAACGACGCCCGCTCATTTCGCCTCAAGTTTGGTATCCTCCTAGCTACTGCCTGTGTTGGATGATGAAACTTCACGGAAATCACAGTCCAATCAACCCGGGCGCTCCGGAAAGGCTGGAGGAACAACCGCAGGTGCGGTTGACAAACAAATGGAAATACAATGCATTACATTAAACCGCTTCTAAAATGGGTCGTCATGGCCGTGATGGTTGCAGCCACCAACGCCTGGGCGAATAATCTTCATATTGATCGCGTTTCGGGCTATTACGAGGGCATTGGCGGTGAATTCACGGTCACCCCAAATGATTTGGGTGACTTGAATGGCTCGGTGGCAGACTACCATCCGAAGGCGACTCATACCTACACGTCCGGTGGGTTGGCAGGAAGAACAGGTATCCAAACCTTCTGCATCGAGTATCACGAGCATGTCAGCATCCCTGAAGACTATCATTATGACCTCGGGCCCAACGCCATCAAGGGTGGAACCTTGGCGGGCGATCCGGTTTCGGCTGGTGCTGGCTATCTTTACAATCGTTTCGCGCGGGGCATCCTTTCCGGTTACAACTACGTCGTCGGAACTGCTCGGAAAAATTCTGCCAATGACCTTCAGAAAGCCATTTGGTGGCTCGAAGGCGAATTGAGTTTGAGTGCGTCCATGATCGCGGCAAATCCGTTCCTCAATCAGGTCGCCTTGGTTTTTGGAAGTGCAAC
Source organism: Verrucomicrobiota bacterium (assembly GCA_021733945.1). Taxonomy (GTDB): domain Bacteria; phylum Verrucomicrobiota; class Verrucomicrobiia; order Limisphaerales; family SIBE01; genus JAIPJX01. The sequence goes on from JAIPJX010000003.1 coordinate 75,116, forward strand.
GGCAAGCAAGGCATCGTTCGCATTTGTGGGTTCGGAAATGGTCAGTGCGTCGTATTATGGCGTGGGAGCGATCAACATGGGCCCGGATCCTCTTTATCCGAACCAGGATCAGCTTTATTGGAAGCGCCTCAACGACTCGCATGTACCGGAGGGGGCAGCCACACTGATTCTTATCGCCATGAGTATGACTGGCTTGACCTGGGTGCCAGGCAGGGCGCGGCGCGCTTCGTAAGGCAACTTCATCCAATCGAGTTCGGAAGGGCAGGGGCGACCCCCCTGCCTTTCCTTTTTTTTGTGTCGGAATATGAGGGGATTGGACGCAGGTCCGATGAGACGGTGTTTAAGATCCGTAGCAAGGCCCATTGCCAGATTTCGTACACGGGTTCAATCCCATTCCACGCTTCCCACCCGGTCATAGACGAGGTTACGTCGGTGGGACGGTTGGAATCCATGCCCTGATTTTCGGCTGTTATGATTTCAAAAAGATCCCATCCGCGAGGTCCGCCGAGTAGGGTATCAGGCAGAGCGTTCGATAGAGGAGCGGGTTCTTCAAGAGTGTCGGGAATCTCAACACTCTGGCACCCTCACGGCGGGAATATCGCAATTCCTTATGGATAACATAGTTACACAGCTCCAATTCCTGATTCTTCCTGACAGGAGTTCTGATTCTGTCGAGCATCCTTACAGTATTGAAGTCCTTATGCCATCAAAGTTGGTCCCGGAAAATAACGCGCCGAGTCGGAATGTGTTGGGAGTAATGTGTTTATAAAGCAACTCGATACTCCTCGAATCGTTTGGCACGGGCAAAGCTTACACTCGCCAAGTAATGTGGTAGTGAATCAAGACGTGAATAATAAACAAATAAAGGAGTGTTTTCATGAAATTGGTTAAATTAAAGTTGAGCGTTGTTGCGGTGGTTGGTTTGTCGGTGATGATGCCGCTTGCTGCCATGGGCAACACCGTTGATCTAAGGCGATTCAATGGCTATTTCTCAGGAGATGGGGGGGAGTTCAGTATGAAACCCATTGATGGTCCGTTGACGGCGTATGTCAGTTCCTACAGCCCCAAGGCCACAAAAGTCAGTGGCGGAGCTACCTACATACAATCGTTTTGTCTGGAAACTCAGGAGAATGTCACGATTCCTGGGACCTATCACTACGACCTGAGCGATTCGGCGATTAAAGGGGGTGCCGTTGTGTCTGATCCTGTTTCGTCCGGTGTTGGCTGGCTTTTCAGTCAGTTCGCGCGAGGCATTCTGAGCGGTTACAGCTATACTCCCGGCGCGGGTCGGGTGGCGTCGGCGAAAGATCTGCAAGATGCGATCTGGTATCTGGAAGCCGAGGATCTCACTGTGCCACTTACAAATCCGTTCCTGGTATTGGTCGGTGGCAAGTTCACGGGTGGGATTGCGGGAGCTGCTTCAACCAGCGGTTTTTATATACCCTCTGGAGGTATTAAAAAGGCTGCGGATTTTGGTGTTGGCGCAGTCAATTTGGGAGATGCCCCCACCTATCCAGCCCAGGACCAGATATACTACAACAAACACGGAGATACGACCGTTCCCGATGGCGGTTCCACTCTCGTGTTGCTGGGCATGGCATTTGTCTGCATAAACTCAGTGAGACGCCGGTTCTGTCTCGCTTCCTGAAGGGGCCTACTTGATTCCACAACCACAGGAAGCAGGGCCCGCGCCCTGCTTTTTTCGTGCACCCGATATGTCCTGCCGATTTTTTTGGTTGAAGTCCAATAGAGGGAGGACACATCGAACTGGTAGTCAGATCACAAGGAAGACCATCGTAAGGAGGAATCTGGAAATCCCGCAGTGTAAAAGTCCCGGGGTGGTCTTGTCCGAAGGTCACTGGTGAATATCTGGCGAAATTTAGCGTGGAAAGCGATGTGCATTACCGTCGGGCGTTTCTGGAGCATTCATCAAAGCGTCAGGGGCGTCGCGAGCCGTGAGCACGCATCATTATCAAATCCATGAAACGATATTGCAGAATGGGATTCGCTATCTTTGTCGCAGTGGGTTTGCTGTCGATTGTCGCGGAATTGCGATTTCGAACCCCGGTTGGTCCGACTGAGGGTCAAACACTCGGTGGCTCCCGGCATTTCGCTGCTTCGGAAGCATCGGGGGGATTGAGGGTTGGGGACTCGGATCGGGCCCCTCGAGCCAATTCCGGCGAAATTCAGGTGGGCCGCTCCGATGTGCCGCGTCGGGACGTATTTGATGAATTCTCAGCGTGGATTGCCGATTACCGTGCGGTTGAGGGAACCGAGGCCGCAGGCAGTTTGATCGTGCGCGGCGAGTTGCTCGCGTCTGCCCGGCGCAACGCGCTGCGGGAGCTGATCGAGTCGGATCCGAAGGAGGCCCTGGCCCGCGCAGTGCCTGAGATTGTGCGGAGGGGTTTGCCGAGTGCGATCAGGAAGCGTCTTGAGGAGAGGGTCAACGGAAGGGGCGACTTTCGAGTCACGATCAGCTGCGACTATGGAGAGAAGAAACACATGGAGCGGGTGACTCGGGAGGCTTTGGTGGACGGGCGGCGCTATGCGGCGTTCGTTTATGGCGGGCAGCGGTACCGGACGTCGCAAAACGACATCCCAATCGAGGGTATTGCCATTGATGAGGCGCTCGCAATCCGGGAGGACCGTGGATCGATCGCGGCGGTGGCGCAACGCTCGAACGAAACTGAAGTTCGGGGGCAGACTCCATGGGCGGGCGATGTCGGTGGGGGGGGCGGGAACGACGATCGATTGAGCGCTGCGGACAGCAGTCGCACCCAGGGCACCAAGAGCGTGCTGTTTATGCGGGTGGCCTTTCCCGACGAGCTGTCGGAGCCGATCACCGAATCGGCCGCAAACGCGATGATGGATCAGATCAACCAGATCTTCTTGCAGTACTCTTACGGGACGACAGCCGTCATCAGCGACGTAACGCCGCTGTTGTTGTTGCCGACAACGATGGCGGGTTACAGCACCCTGTCGGTCGATACGCTGCAGAATGACGCTCGTGCGGCGGCGTTGGCGGCTGGTTACGACACCGACAATTACGACTTCGACATCGTCCGGAGCAAGACGATATCCGGAGCAAACTTCAATTTCACCGGGCGGGCGAACGTGGGCGGCAAGGGGTTGATGATCCAGGATTCGGCTGCGAACGTGGCTTTGTATGTGGCGGTGCATGAACTGGGGCATAACTACGGGCTCTGGCACGCAAACTCTTGGAGAGCCAGTGGCGACAGCGTCATCGGCCCGGGGAGTGTGCTTGAATACGGAAATACCTTTGACACGATGGGATCAAAAAACTTCGATCCCTTGAGTTACCAATTCGGTTCCTGGTCCAAGTGGCACCTCCAGTGGCTGCCTTCCTCATTCGTGCAAACGATCAGCAGTTCCGGTGTGTATCGGATTTTCGCTTCTGATGTGTCCTATCTGATCGGCGGCCAGAAATATGCCTTCCGTGTGTACAAGGATTATGCAAGGGAATACTGGGGTGAATATCGCAGCAGGTTGATCAACAATTCCTGGGCCCAAAACGGTATCCTCCTCAACTGGACTCCGTTCAACAACTCGGTTGGAGATAGTCTGAACAGTACGGTCCTGCTGGACACCACACCCGGGACACAGGCTGCGAGCGGCGGCAAGGAGGACGCCGCGGTCGTGATTGGTCGCACCTTCTCGGACGTGTCCGCCGGCATTCATATTACCCCGATCGCAAAGGGCGTATCCGGTTCCGACAAGTGGATCGATGTCCAGGTGAACCTGGGTGCGTTCTCCGGGAACAACCCGCCGACGCTGGCTCTGAGCTCCGACAGGACAAGTGTCCCGGCCGGCGCTTCCGTAACGTTGACCGCCGCGGCATCGGATGGCGACGGAGACTCACTCGCTTATGATTGGGACTTTGGCGACCAAACGTTTGGTGCCAATTCATCGACCGCCAGCAAGAGTTGGAGCGCGGCGGGCGAATACGTTGTCCGCTGCACCGTGAGTGACATGAAGGGGGGTAAGGCCAGCCGGAATCTGGTAGTTACCGTGGGATCTCCGGGGACCTACCGAGTGAGCGGACTGGTGAGTGTGAATGGCCACGGTTTGCAGGGCGTGCGAATTCACAACGGCGGGAACGGATCCTCCTATCGCGGCACCTACACCGATGCTTCCGGAAATTTTACCCTGGCGAATCTCTCGTCGGGGTCCGTCACCTTGTCTGCGGAGAAGTACGGATACAGCCTCTCGGAATCGGGTTTCATAAACGGGTTTTCTGTCGGTCCCGACCGGACGGGTGCCAATTGGATTGCCACGCAGAAACCGGTTCTGGGCGTTGTGGCGGCCGATGCCTCGGCCGCGGAATCCGGTCCGGAGACGGGCACCTTCACGGTGACGCGATCCGGGTCCATGTCCGGACCCACCACCCTGCATTTTACTCTTTCCGGAGGCGCAGCCTATTCTGCGGACTATTTGCTGCTTCCGACTCCGGGTGGTGGTTCGCCCCATCAATTGACGATGGCGGATGGTGTGCCTGCGATGAACGTCGTGCTGACGCCGATCAACGATGGGGTCGCCGAAGGTCCGGAAAAGGTGACGTTGACCATCGCCGAAAACCCGGCCTATGCCTTGGGGGCGTTTTCCGAAGCCACCATCACGATTGCGGACGAACAGGCTCCCGGGACGCCCACGGTTTCGGTTACCGCACTGGATGACGCTGCGGTGGAGTCCGGTTCGGACACGGGTGTCTTCAGGTTTGCAAGGAGCAACGTCGGGAGCGGAGACTTGTTGGTCAACTACGCTGTCGGCGGCACTGCGATCAGTGGCGTCGATTACACCCCGCTGATCGGTTCAACGGTCATTCCGGCAGGCGCAACCGAAGTGGAGGTTCCCTTCACTGCAATTGATGATGTTTTTGTGGAAGGAAACGAGTCCGTCACGGTCACGGTTTCGGCTGGCACCGGCTACACCCCTGGGTCTCTGTCCACAGCCACAGTCACGATCGTGGACGATGACCCGCCTACGGTCACGATTGCAGCCACGGATGGTACCGCCGCCGAGCCCGGCAGCGCCGGGACATTCACGGTCACGCGCACGGGCAATCTGGCACCCGACCTCGTGGTGAGCTACACCATGGGTGGCACCGCAGTTTCGGGATTGGATTACACGGCGCTGCCTGGCAGCGTTTCAATCCTTGCTGGACGGTCCACGGCGAGCTTTTATCTCTCCCCCAGGGACGACAACCTGGTGGAGGGAAATGAAACGGCTGTGGCCGTCCTGAGCAGCAGCCCGATTTACAACGTCGGTAATCCCGGCACGGCCTCCATCACCATCAGCGATGATGACGTTCCGAGCATCACTTTGAAAACACTGAGTCCGAGCACGGTCGACGAAGGCTCATCGGATCTGGGAACCTTCCGGTTCACTCGCTCGGGCGGAACTTCGGGTGATCTGACGGTCTATTACAGTATCTCCGGGAGCGCGTTTCCAACGGCGGATTACACGCTCTCCGGTGGTTCCTGGACCAGTATTATGATACCGAACGGTTCAAACAACGCGGACCTGGCCGTGCATCCGGTGGACGATATGATCCGGGAGAACAACGAGACGGTGATACTCATGCTCAAAGATTCCCCGCGCTCAGAATACGCCGTGTCAGGCACCACCCCTCAGACCGTGACGATCTCGGACAACGACAGCACCGGCCCGATCGCGATCAGCTTCAGCCCAGCTGCGGACCGCGACGTCGAGGGAGACGTGTTCGCCGTGAGCGTCAGTGTGGTGTCCAGCAAAACGATAACGAATCCATCTGAGTTTCTCATATTTGGCTACGCGGTGAGCGATGGAACCGCGACCGATGGACCCACACCCGGTGGAGACTACGACTTTGACCCTCCAGAACTGCAGCTTCTCGGTGCGGGACCCACTGCCAACGGCGTGAAACTCATGGCCTTCGGGGTCTACGACGATTTGATTCCCGAATCCGACGAGACGATCATCCTGACCTTGAGTCCTGTGGCCCATTGTGTTTTGGACAACGCCAACACGGTCTTCTTCTACACGATTCTGGATAATGATTCGGGAAGCGGAATCATAACCGTTTCGGCGATCAACAGCAGCGCTGCTGAATCGGGATCGAATCCCGGCACATTCCGAATATCCCGTTCCGGCAGCACGCTGAGCACGATGACGGTGAATTTCCAGATGGCCGGCAGCGCCAGCAGCCCGAGCGATTACGCCTTCCCTGGAACCTCCGCGACAATTCCTTCAGGATCTGATTTTGTCGATCTGACAGTCACCCCGGTTGACGATTCGACTCCAGAGACCGGCGAGACCGTTGTCATCAGGCTGACAAGCGTCTCGGAAGGAAGCATTGGTGTGCCCAGCTCGGCCACCATCACCATTGTGGACAACGACCAGGTGGCCGCCGCGCCAGTGGTGGGCATCACGGCTACAGCCGCGACGTCATTCGAACCGGGGACCACCACCGGGACTCTTACCTTCACCCGAACGGGTTCCACCGCCGCAGATCTGGCAGTCAATTTCTCGGTGGGCGGCACGGCTTCGAACGGAACGGACTTTGCCGCCCTTGGCACTTCGATAACGATTCCGGCAGGGGCTGACTCCCGGTCGATCACGATCGCTCCGCTGTCTGACGCACTTGTCGAGGGCAGCGAAACCGTGGTCGTGGCCTTGACCCGCGATGCGGGCTATCAGATTGATCCGGAAGCCAGCGCGGCGACTGTGACGATTGAGGACGGTGGAGACGACTTTGACGGGGATGGTTTTAGCAACTTGCAGGAGTCCATTGCCGGGACCGATCCTGCGAACTCTGCAGACAGGCTTGAGATTGTTGAAACCTCGGAAGGGGGGGGCGCGTTTAATGCCAATTTCACCTCCGTCTCGGGTAAACAGTATCGTTTTGAAGGGGCCGATCATTCTCCCTCCGGATTTTTTGGAGCGATTGGTTCCGATATGAATGGGAACGGAGGTTTGCTCTTGGGCACGGATTTGGCAACCGCCGCCAAATTCAAAAGGTTTTATCGCGTTCGAGTGCTGGGAGGCACCCAGGGGGGGGTGTTGAGTAGGCTGTCCGGATTTTATCGACTCCCGTTGCTGGGTAATTCGGACACTCGGGTATCGATCCCATTCTCCCGGCCTGAAGCGGCCTTTGCGGTGGTGGTGTCGACCGCGAATAATGTCATGACCGTGAGGGGGGCTCCCCCGTGGACTGCGGACCAATGGGTCTATCAGGCCGGGGTTCAGACCAACAGTTATTACCTCCAGATTCGGAGCGGAACATTGGAAGGAGAGTATCACCCGATCATCGGGAACGGTGTAAACAGTGTGACTCTTGACTTGGAAGGTCAGAGTCTGCCGGGACTGAGGTCCGGGGATCGGGTGGCAATTGTTCCCTATTGGACGCTCGGTACGATCTTTCCGGCAGGGGAGAGCGTTTATGCCTCGCCGTCCCCGGGGAATCGGCAGACGGAGATACTGATGCCGGATATCGGAGGGGTGGGAATCAACCTGAGCTCGGCGGGTACCTTTTATTTCTGGGGCGGGAATTGGCGGATGGTGGGCCAAGGCCTGAACGTGTTTAATGACGATGTGGTTTTGCCGGATATGTATTTTATTGTGCGGCAAAATCTGGCGGCTTCCACAATCCTGACGACGCACGGGACCGTTTTGACGTCGAAGTGGCGGGTGGTGTTGATGAGTAATTCTTCGGGAAAGCAGGACAACATTGTGGCTCTGCCGAGGCCCGTGGAGGCGACCTTGAACGAGTCGGGGTTGATCGAAAGCGGGGCGTTCAGCGCGAGTCAGTTTGCGGGAAACCGAACCGATGAGTTGCTGGTGTTTGACAGCGCGCAGGTGGCGAAGAATCAATCGGCCTCGGCGACCTACTACTATTGGAATGGCGCTTGGCGAGAGGTGGGGGTGGGTGCGACGGACGTGGGCAACGAAGTCGTGTTCGCGCCGGGAACCGGAGTGATCATCCGGAAGGCTGCAGGCACGGGATCCGTGGTCTGGTCCAACGCTGCAAACTACTGAAAGACTGTCTAAGAAGTAGGAGCCGACGTGAGAAGGCTCACTGCTTCAACCGCAAAACGGGGCGATTTTCAGGGAATTTGGAGCCTCGTCAGCTCGGTGCTTACCATCGGATTAGAGTTTTCAGACGGGCTCTGAGCGAATGCGAATAGGAGACGTGCCATCGTTCTTTCAGCTCTCGCACTGTTTTAACCGTTTTTCTTCAATGCGATCTGACCGGGTCGGCACTGGGCCTGCGCTGCGATGCAAAACCTGAAGGCAGTGGGAGCGTCCGGATTCATCCCTGCTGCGCGGGTGGTGGCCAGGTGCTCCGAGAGAGGTTCTGATCAGTGGCAGTGAGTTCCGAGATTTCGGTTTTTTGAATCGTGAAAAGTGTCCTTCAAGGCCTGTGCCTCGTCCTCTCCACGCCGTGGCTTGTGGTGAATGCGTTTGGTAGTGTTACTCTCGACACGACAGCCGCAATTCTTGGGGATGAATCCGGAAACGTGCTTCCGTCCACGGGATTGGTCCTGCTGATCGCCAGCACGGTTGACCGGACGTTTGCGGAGCCCACGGTGGACGCATTTGTCAGTGGCGATGACCTGATCGTGGCGCGGTGGGATTTGTCCGCCTGGGGGACACCGGGATGGTTGGTGGAGAGTACTGGGCCGATCGCTCTCCGTGGTGGCTGGGATGCGGGGGATCCGCTTCAGCTTTACTGGTTCCCCACACTCAGCCTCTCGCACACCAAGCCCGGCGCGGCCGGGGTCCCGTACGGGCGCTTTCGCACGGATAGCAGGAGCGACGGTGGGGACCCATGGACCACGCCCGGCGATGGGGCCACGATTTCCCTGAAATTCTTGACGATCAATGCGGGTGGCTCAAATCCCATGAATACAGCCTGGGCGAGCCTTTTTGTCGGGGGGGTAGCTGCACCGGTGATTCTGTCGCTGGAAAGGGCCAGCGCCAACAGCTTGATCATCACCTGGAGGGCTTCCATTGGTCTCATTTACCGGGTGTGGTACCGGTCGGAATTGGGTGGGGGATGGTCCATCCTGGGCCCAGACATCATTGCGACCGGTGCCACCGCATCAGCAGAAGATCAGATTGGCGGTCGGGCGCAGAGGTTCTACCGGATCCAACTGCTGCAATGAGAGCGGAATTATGCCCGAAGACGAAGGGCAGCCATCCCAAGCAGGGTCAGTGCGCCACCCGTCATCGCCAGGACGCTTCCCACTGCCATTCGTTTAAGAACTGAAATGGTAGGGCGAAGCGTCCTCGCTGAGCCGCTCAACCCACTTTTGCTCAACCGCCTGTCGGCTCACCGGGACGGATTCGCCCCACCCTCCGAATCGCTTAAACGAACGGCAGTGATCGCCCTTATTTGCCGTTGATATCCATTTCGATCAACACCTGCCCGGCGTTCTCTCGTGTTGCAATTTCCGGATTGAGCGACATCGCGCGTTGAAGCTCCTCTTTGGCGGCTTTCCGATTCCCCAGGTGGTATTGGCACATCCCTATGTAGAGCCTCGTTTCCGCCGTTTCGTCGATGGTCCGGTTGCTTTCGTTGAAGAGCGCGATCGCCTGACGGTAATCCTTGCGTTCGTACAGGAGCCTTGCAAACGCGCGGGCGACGTAGGGATCGTTTGGAAACAGTTTCCGTGCTCGCGTGAGCAGGTCCCGCTCCTGTTTGGATGGGTTTTCCGGGGCCGGGAGCGCGAACAGGTTTTTGAGGGCCGGCGCGAAATAGGGGTTTTCGCTCAAGATCTTGATGTAAATCGCCCGGGCCATTTCGGTTTCGCCCTCCCGGGTTTTGGCTGCAGCCGCCACCATCAGTGCCGGGAGGAAACCGGGTCGTTTTGCGAGCACCGCACTGGCTTTCTCTTTCGCATCCAGGCCAGCGTCCGCATTCGGATCCGCAGTCAACAGCGCCATAAAATCCCTGGCTTCGTCAGCCTGTTCAAATCCGGTTGCGGGCTCGAGGGCGCGACCGGCCGCCCTCCGCGCTGCGTCGATTAGTCCGACCTCGTAATCTGCCCGCGCGAGCGCGTAAAGTTCACGGGAATCTCCGGAGGGCAAACGCCCGGCTTCCGCGAGAGTGTTCTCGGCCCAGTTGAATTGACCCTGGCGATAAGCGGCCCGGGCGACATTAATCGCTGCGGCGACACTTTGGGGGGCCTGTTCACGGGCTTTCAGCGACATCGCGAGCGCTTTTTCAAGGTCTGTCTCCTGGTTCAAAAGGAGATCGGCGAGCTCGATGGACGCCGGGAAGTAATCGGGGTTCTCGTCGAGCAGTTCTTCCAGGACGGCGCGTGCCTTCTGAGGATCGGCTTGCCGTTTCGAGAGGATCGCGAGGCGGTACAGAGCCGAAGAGCGGATCAGTTTCGAGTTGCGCGCCTTTTCCAGGAGAGGCAGGTCCTTGGGGCCGGCTTGCTGCGGATTGATTGAAATGACTGAAAGCATCAGCGCCGCCTGATCGGCGCCCGGAAAGTCCGGGTTTTCCGCCATCGCGCGGCGTAAAGTCCCGGCGGCAGCCGCCTCATCGGCCGTGTTGCATTGGGCCACACCCAGATGATAGGCGATTTCGGGGTTGTCTGGGAGCAATTCGGCGCTCTGGTTCAGGAGGGTAAGGGCATACTGGAAGTTGCCGCTCTGAAGAGTGATCCAGCCGAGCGTGTCGATCACCGCAGGATTGGCGGGTAGGAGTTTGTAGGCCCCGGACGCATACTCCAACGCCTTTTCCTGCTCGTGAAACTGCTCGGAGCAAAGGATTGCAAGATTGTTCAGCGCCCCGGCGGATTCCGGTTGGATTGCCAGCGCTTTTTCGTAAACGGCACGCGCCTTTTCAAAGTCCTTGGCGCGGTTTTGATAAATGGATCCTGCCAGGGTGAGGGCGGCCAGATCATCCGGCTTCTTTTCAAGCGCCTGCTCAATCGTTTTCACCGAGTCGGTCACCCGCTCGGTTGCCGCCTGAATCTGGCTCAGCATCAGATACCCCCCGGTGTTCTCTGGAGCGAGTTCGATCGCCTTTCGATAAGCGGCTTCCGCCTGCGGAACATTGCCCGAGGCGAGCTGAACTCTTCCCAGTTCCAGCTGGAGCTCCACGGAACCGGGCAGTGTTTCCATCTGCTTCTGGATCCGCCGGAGGGCGGTTTGAGTGTCTTTGTCGGCAAGACTCAAATCGATCAGGCGCGTCAGGGCTTGGAAATTGCGGGCGTTTAAGCTCAACGCTTTCTCGAAGGCCGCAAAGGCCTTTTCCCGATCTTTGCCAGTGGTCATCGCCAATCCCATCAGGTAAAAGGCATGGTCGCTGTCCGGCATGAGTTCCGTCAGTTTTTGGTACGCCGCAACCGCCTCCGGAAATTGCTGGCTCCCGAGGTACGCCGCTCCAAGCAGGATATAAATGCGGACGAGTTGGGGTTGACGGGCCCGCAACTGTTCCAACCGAAGAATTGCGGACCGGGGATCATTGCTGCGAATCCTGAGTTCCGCGAGCAGCAGTTCCGCGTCGGGGTAGTAGCTGGCGAGGGTTGTTGCTTTCACCGCTTCCTGGATCGCCCTGGAGGTTTGGCCGGTTCGCTGGCAGCCGACGCCCAGGAGGTAATGGAACTCCGGATAGTTCGGGTATTTCGTGGTCAGCCCTTCGAGCTCGCGGACGGCCCCGGCTATGTCGCCCTGATCCATCAAAACTCGCATCTTCAGAGCGTTCCCGGGAAGATGATCCGGTTGTTGCTTCAACAAGGTGGCGAGTTTATTCCTCGCATCCTCGTGATTGTTTTCGGAGGCCGCAATTTGCGCGAGACGATACCATCCGGGACCGTACTGCGGGTTCTCAGCCACGAGTTGATCCAGGAGTTTTTTGGATTCCTCGATCTCGCCCGTCTTTCGCTTAAAATCCGCCCATACAAAACGAGCCAGGGAGTTGGTGGGTGCGACGCGCGTGGCGGATTCGAACTCCTGTTCGGCGAGGTTCGTGCGGCCTTGGGACGAGTAGAGATTACCCAGGATGATGTGGGGGTCCTTAAATTCCGGGTCGATGGATTTCGCAGCCTTAAACGCCTGCTCGGCCGCGGCCTCGTTGGATTGCAGCAAATAAAGTCGGCCGTACAACACCTGCAATCGCGTTTTGTCGAGGATTGTTGGCTCGGCCGCTTTGAGGCGCCTGAACGCCTCGGTGACCTCTTCGGGGGTGGTCGCGGCGGACGACCAGAGTTTGAGTGCTTCGAAGTTGTTGGTGTCCTTCGCGTAAATGACTTCCGCGTGTTTTCGCGTCTCCTCGTTCTCGCCCGCCAGCAGCAGAATCGAGCCCAGCTTGAGCCGGGCTTCCCGATCGTCCGGATTCAGTTCAACGGCCCGCTTCAACGCGGGGAGCGCGGCCGCCAAATGACCCCGGGCGAACTCCGCGAGCCCGATTCGTGAGATCGCCCTGGCATTCTCGCCGCCCAGCTTGATTGCGTTCATGTACTCGACGACCGCTTCGGCATACTTCGCGTTCTCGTAGTATGCATCCGCTCGTTCGAAGTGGGTTTCCATCTTGGATTCAGCAGAGCAGCCCGCTCCCAGAAGGACCAGGACAACGAGCGCCACACCCGCCGTGATTCGGAGCGATCTTTTAAGCATAATAAAGACTTTCCATTGCCACAGTTTCCGACCGTAATCTTGTTTCTCAATCCATCCGTTTAAGAACAAGAGAGCAGAATCGAACGATTCTGCTCTCGGAAATGCGCTGAGATGCCTCAGCGAGCGCTTCGTCGGTACCTCCTGATTAGGCAAGCCGGATGCGCCGCATCGGTGCGAGCCCGATCATGGCAAGGCCCAGGATAAGCAGAGCCAGCGAATTTCCAGCGTCGGGAACACCGTTGATCTCTTTCTGCAGCTTGCCCTTGAGGGCGTCTTCAAACTGCTGCCCGAAATCGTTCACCTGAATTCCAAAAGCACCTGCGCCCATCACAAAATTCAGGTTGGCTCCACCGCCGACACCAAGTCCATTGATCTGTTCGATCCCAGCCGCAATCGCCGCGCTGGCCGCTGCGACCTGTCCAATACCAACATTGCCGAATCCGTCTGTGGACACATCGATCACCTGGCGATCGCTTGCAATTGTGTTGTTCAAGAGTTCATTGGCAGCGGCTTGAATGGCAGGGCCAAGAGCGGTGCTGCCTCCCGGATATGCCATGGCTGCGATGGCCCCCGTCAGCGTGGCCAGATCAGCGGGATTGTTGATTTCCGTCGTGGCAAGGATCTGAGTCACGGAGGACGCGAATCGAAACACACTGATCGCCACGGTTCCATAGAATCCTGGGTCCGTGGTGAAAATATCGTTCAAGGCGTTGACATAACCGTTCTTCTGATTATTGAAGTCAGGGGTGCCGATGCTTCCAGAGGCATCGATACAGAGCGCTAACTCGACCTTAACGGCTTTGACGCTCGATACCGTTGCCGCTAGTGCGAGCAGGGCTACAATGATCTGTTTTCTCATTATTACTCCTATGGTTTGGTTGGTTTAATGTCTCCATTCCGTGTTGCGAACACATGCCGATGCGCTGCCGAGACCGGAAACATCCATGGCTAGCTTGATAGCAGTCGGCGTACCATGAACTGTTTCACGTTCTTCAACTGGGTTGCGGCGTTCGTAAACGCTTGCTATTGACCGGTTAGTGGCGCGATGCATTTTTATCGGACACCCAACGTCCGGTGACCGGAACATGCGACACTGTTAATGATTCCGACGCGGACCATCCCGGATTGAAAGCGGAAATGAGCTGGCCACGAGGGGAGTGGCGAAACGCAGAGCAGGTCCTGTCCGCACGGCACACCGGGTGGGACAAAGTGGGGCTCCATGCGCCTGCTGCGATCCCCGATGGCTGTAACCCCCTCCGCGTCAATCGTCAAAGTCAGCGCACGCGGTTCGCCGCGATTTGGGGGAATCCTGCCTTGAGGGTCTTTGGATGATGGACCCGAGGTGGATTTGTTGAACCGTTTCTTATGGCGCCGGGCGCAATCGTTCCGCAGAACGAATACTGTAAATGTAACCGACAGCTTTGGAGCGATTGACACGAGATGCCAGCTTCCCGAGGTAGTCTGAGAGATTGTCCTGTTCAGACCTTCGGTTTAACACAGAGACCGCAGAGGTCGCAGAGAACCACAAAGAAACTTTTGTTTTCACCGAACCAGGGGATTCGTGTCTGCAATTGGGTTGGATTCCAGCGCATGGCGTCGGTAAAAACGATCGTGTTTTGGAGTGCGCGCGGCAGAGCGCAGCGTCGACGCCGCTTTGCTTGTGTCTGAAGATGCAAATTTCCCAGCGTGAGGTGCAGCCACCGGACCGCCAGGACTGAAAAGTACGCTGCGCCAGGAATTGTCTGCGTGGTTGGTAAACACGATGGCCGGTGGCTGTTACCTCGACGCGCTGGATCCGGGTTCCGCGCTGCGAGAGTAAGTGCTGAGGCCAGTCCATCCCGGTGCTGTCCATGATCCCGTATTTGTATTCGTGCCCACAGAAACTCCATTCTGGAAATGGAATCTGTCGGTATTCTTTACACTTCGCGCCCTTTGAGAGCGGCTCGACCTATCATGCGGAGGATCAGTGTATTACAAGGCTTTCCGATAATCCAAAGCGGATATCGCTGCGAGGAAATCCTTACAGGATCGGATGCTTGCATCTCCCGGGCAAAGGCGATGCAAATTTTTTTTTTGGCCCGCCGGAATAATCCTAACTCATGCATTTGCAACCTCCTTCAAAAATGTGAACCCGCCGTCTTTCGAGGATCACTGAGGTTCTGTCATGAATCATGCTCTACCCAGATTGATGAAGGTCGAGATTTAATCAAAACTTTGAGTGACCATGAATAAAAAACCGATCAGTCCGAGCCTGATTCTGTTGGCTTCGGCACTTGTTTTAATCATGTCCCGGAACCCGGCCTGCGGGGTTACCATCAATATCGATGCGGAAGGTCTCAAGACTTCCACTGGCGACCCCATGCCGATAAGCGGCCTGGTCATTTTGGCGGCCAGCACCCTGGATGCAAGCTTTGGCAACCCGACAGCCAGTTCGTTTTTCGGCGGCGATGACATTGAGGTGGGACGCTGGGATTTGACCAGTTTCGGCGTGCCGGGTGCCTTTCAGGGAATGACCGGGTCTTTGATTGCTTCGAGTGTGTCAGCCAATTGGACCGTTGGAGATCCTTTACAACTGTTATGGTTTCCAACCTTGACCCTTGGCTCGTTGGCACCCGGCGCGGGAACGAGTTTTGGGCAGTATCGAAATGACACGGGTTTGGACGGGAGTGCGGCGTGGCTGACTCCATCCGACTCCTCGACGATCAGTCTTAAGTTTTTCACTGAGGACGCTTCCTTCTTGAATGGTGGCGGCTCCAATCCGAGTAGTTCGGGCATGGCCAGCTTTTCCACGCCGATCGGGCCGGGAAGTTCGTCTCCGGGGCCGAGTGCACCGCCCACCAGTGTGCCTGAATCGTCATCGGGATCCGTGCTTGCCTCGATAACCTTCCTTGCCCTGGCGGGCGCAAGGAAGTTCCTCCACTGATCGGTGTTCGGCACCGGCTCACGCTGCATCGCCTCAAGAATCGCAGTACCGATTCCCCGGGGCTCTTCCGGTTCTTCCGGGATTTCCGGGGGGATTTTCATTGAAGATTCCAAAATCACCGGCGCGCCTATTCGCAGGGGGCGGGGTGAGTCCGTTACGCGTGGCGACCGGCGGCGACGCGAGCTCGGGCTCCGAAGCCCGTCGCC
>JAIPJX010000112.1 GCA_021733945.1 Verrucomicrobiota bacterium
ATGGAATCCCTCTCCGCGTCTCCGCGTCTCTGCGGGAGATTTTTTCACTGTCCCATGTTCGCCAGTCGCCGGAGCGATGCGATCGTTCTCAAACAGCAGCTTTCAGTGCTCATCGGCGATATCGGTGAGGAACTCCGCGCTCAGGGCGTGTCTGAAAAGCAGGAACCGACGTCAGAAGATCCACTTCTTCAACTGCCAAACCATGAGGAACCTCGAAATCCTCAACAAGGGCATCTCCGCCCCCGAAACGAATGGCCGTGCGGCTCGCGCCACCCCGTCGGGTTGCACCCGAATCATCGTGCGCCGGGCCACCCCTACTTTTCCACCAGTCGATGGTGCTTCCGCAGGAGTTGCCGCAGGCGCTCCTGCGGAAGCGAGTAGACAACGTTGTTATTGATGCCGCTCATTGTTTCCGCCGCCACCAGCGCGTTGACAATCGCCTCCTCGGTCGCCTGCACCGTTGCTTCAAGGAATGCATCAATCCGGTCGTTGGATAACATGCGAACATTGGAAACTCCCTCCGCTTCACCCTCCTGCTTCCGGGCCGTCGAAAACGCAAGAAAGATGTCCCCGGAGGAATTTCTCCCCAAACCTCCGACCCGCGCCATTCCCAGAGAGACCCGCTTGGCCAGACGCTTGAGTTGATGCGGCAGCAGCGGGGCATCGGTCGCCACAATCCCGATCATCGAATTCCCTTCCCCAACAGGGCTCAGTGAATTCATCACCGGCAGCAAATCGTTCAGATCCCGGCCCACCGGCACTCCCGCAATGAGCAGATCCTGCCGAACCCCAAAGTTCGCCTGAACCAGCACCCCCACGGTCAACGAATCATCCAGACGCCGCGAAGCCGTGCCGATGCCGCCTTTGAACCGGAAACAAACCATCCCGGTGCCCCCACCCACATTGCCCTCGGGAACAGCCCCGGTCCGGGCATCGTCCAATGCCGCGAACACATCCTCCCGCCGGACATGGAACCCGTGAATGTCATTCAATCGCCCATCCCAGGTTTCCGCCACCACAGGCAGGGCCGCCCAATCGTAACCGGTCTCCGAATCGTGGTATTTGCGCGCCATCCGCCAGGCGATCGACGCTTCATGCGCCGCCCCGACGCTGTGCGTATTGGTCAGTAGAATTGGTTCCTCGAGAAACCCGGACTCCTCGATCCAGGTCGTGCCCGTCATCTCCCCATTTCCGTTCAGGGCACTCCAGGCCGCGAAAACCGGCCGATAACTCCGTCCAACGGGCAGGATCGCCGTCACCCCGGTTCGCACCGGGCCCTTTCCGATTTCCAGCGACCCTTCGCCGCGAATCAACGTGCGATGCCCCACCAGAACTCCATCCACATCCGTGATGGCGTTCAACGGTCCGGGCGTTCCCTCAAACGGAATACCAAGATCCCGGGCCCTCGGTTTGGATTGCCCCAACACGTTCCCGGCCAAAAGGCCTGCCAGAAACACCACCCATGCCAGGGAACCCGCCAGCGCAGCGCCGCCAAATCTCGTTTTCATCATTCCTCCGAAAACAGGTATTCCAGGTCGGTCTTGGACAGGTTCCTGGCAAACCCCTCTTCACCCAGCACATCGACGATCGTCTGCGCTTTCCGCTGCTGCAGTTCCCAAATCTTTTCCTCCACCGTGCCGGGCGCAATCAATCGGTATGCATTGACGGTACTGGTCTGCCCAATCCGGTGCGAACGATCAATCGCCTGCGCCTCCACAGCCGGATTCCACCACGGATCGTACAACACCACATAGCTCGCCGTCGTCAGGTTCAGGCCCGTGCCCGCAGCCCGCAGGCTCAGCAGAAAAACCGAGGCCTTGCTGTCCGCCTGAAACTGCTGCACCACCTCGTGCCGGTTCTTGGTCTCCCCCGCAAGAAGGAAGGTTGGCAATTCCCGACGCTGACATTCCGCCTGAAGCAACTTGAGCATCTGGACAAACTGGCTGAACACGAGAACCTTCTGGCCTTCCGCAAGCAGCGGCTCCAGCAGCTCAAACAGGGTGTCCGTCTTGCCGGACGCCGAATCGTTGCCCACGAGCTGGGGGTGACAACAGATCTGCCTCAACCGGGTCAAAGCCGCGAGCACATGAATCTTGCTCTTCCCCAGCCCCTTCTCCTGCACGGTCTGCAACACCTTCTCGCGACTGCGTCGCAACTCGGCCAGATACAACTTGCGCTGTTCGGGGTGAAGCTCGCAGTCACGCCGCTCCTCAATACGATCCGGAAGATCTTCGGCCACCTGCCGCTTGAGCCGACGCAGCATCAACGGACGCAGCTTGGCCGACAACCTCCGCCGGGACACCCGCTGCGCCCACACATTGATGTCGCCCTTGGGTTCGTAGTTCTGCTGAAACGAATCACTCGATCCGAGATAACCGCTCTGCACAAAATCGACGATGCTCCACAAATCCAGCAGCCGGTTCTCGAGCGGCGTGCCGGTCAGCGCGATCCGATGATCCGCATTCAGCTGTTTCACCGATACGGTCACCTGGGCACTCGGGTTCTTGATGAACTGCGCTTCATCCAGGATGATGGCGCGGAACTCAAACTTCTGCAGCGCCTCCAGATCCCTGCGCAACAGCGCGTAATTCGTGATGATCAGATCGTGCTGGGGGATCCGCTTCCTGAGGTTATGCCGCTCCGCCCCGCTCTCCAGCAGCAGCACTTTCAGGTGCGGCGTGAACCGATTGGCTTCCCGTCGCCAGTTGTGAAGGACGGACGCCGGACAAATCACCAGCGAAGGACGATGTTCCTTCGGATGCCGCTCCTTCAACCACGCGAGCCAGGTCAACGTTTGGAGAGTTTTGCCCAGGCCCATGTCGTCGGCCAACACCGCACCAAGTCCGTTCTCAGCCAGATGACACAGAAAATTGAATCCACCCTTCTGATACGGCCGCAGCTCAGCCTGGACCGAGGCCGGAATCGGGATCTCGGGCACCCCTTCAAATTCGGCGAGGCGCTGTCTCAAGGCCTTGCCGGAGGACGCTTCATTCAGCCGTCCCAGCGCGGTCTCATCCAGGTCCACCGCCTGGGACATGGACACCCGCTGCGGACTGGCGCTCAGATTCTCCAATCCAAGATCGGAAATGGTCTCATGCGCACCCCGGACCGCCTCCGGATCCAGTTCCATCCACCCGCTGTCCGGCAGTTTGACGAACCGCCCCGTCGCGGTCTGCAGGCGTCGCAAATCCGCCGGGGTCAACCGAAACCCCTCCGCCTCCCACGATGCCGATACGGAGAACCAGTCGATCCCACTTCCCTGCACCTCCAGCTTCGGCTTCAGCGGTCTGGGATTCAAAAACAACCGATGAAACCCCGGGTCACCGAGGTATTCCGCTTCGGCAGGCCGGTCCTGCCACGTCGCTGCCAGCGTGCCGAGAAATTCCTCGGTGGCGTCCCCAACCCACACTCCCGGCTCGGGCGTGAACCAATCCAGCCGGCTCAGCCAGTAAGTGGCGGGCTCAAGCCTGGGATCATCGAGAATCTGCGGTTTCCCGCTCGACTCCGCCCCTCCCTGCCGGGGCAGCCATTCATGGCCGTTCCATTGCCACTCGCTCCCGTCCACCGTGCTCCTGGCCAGCAACCGCAACCGCACCGTTTCATCCGTCAGCTCAAAAACAAACTGCGGCATCGCCGCATGCGTCACACACAGATCCTCCCAGCGGCCATCCTTGGGATCCCCGCTCTTGCGCAGCGAGGTGAGCAACCGGTGACTCAGGCGCCGGACCGGAAGGTGGGGCCGGGCCACCCACGTACTCAGAAAGCGCGGCGGCGGCGGGCGGTGAAGCAGATAAAACGTCGATCCATCACACACCAACGTCGGTTGTCCGCCGCAAAACCGAACCTCCTCCACGGACCGGCTCTCTCCGTTCGGCAGCTCCACGCTGTGACTAAACGCCAGTTCCTCGCCGACCGTCTTTAGATTCGGCGCAAACCGCGCAAACTGCCCGTTAAAGTTGAAATGGTGTCGGTCATCCAGCTCCAGCCTCGGGCCCTGGCCCCACCTCGCAAGCCATTGGAGCAGCTCCGCCCCCTGCAACATCAGCCAATCCACTTCGCCATCCGGCTCCGGGTAAATCTCGGCCAGCCACCCGATGAAATCCCAGTCGTCCGGAGAAAACAGTTCCCGTTCATGGGCTGGCCGGGACATGAGCTCCACAATCTCTGCCAGGGTCCGGACCTTCTCGCCCGTTCGCGGCCTGAAAAGCCCAAGCTGAACCTTCAACCCATGCAGAACCGGTTCATCAGGCAGGGTCTGCAGTTCGCACCGCACCCGCAGGGTGGCGCGCGGGGAATCCAGATGCACCGGGGCTGGCGGAAGCAGCCAACGTTCCAGGAAATCAACCACCTCCTCGTCCTTCTCAGCCTGTGCCACCGCCTCGAACCGTTCCATGTTGGCGTAGTCCGCAAGCTCGGTTGGCAGAGGCCGGCCGGAACGAAGAAAAAGCAGGGCCGTCTCCTCAAGTCGATCCCTGCCCCGGACCTCCAGCAGCTTCGGCCACCAGTCCTGCCCCACAAAATCCTTCCGCGCAAGCGCCAGCTTTTCAAAATAATCCTCCAGCAAAAGCCACGCCCGCTGAGAATCATCACACGACCCAAACGCCTTGAGCAGCTCCAACCGTTCCGCTACGGCCGACTTCGAGTCCGCCAGTTCGCGGCGCAAATCTGCCAGGACACCATAGGTCTGATTGAGCACCTTGTGGTGCGCATCGTACTTCGTGGGGACAGCTTTTGAATTCGGTCGGTTCTTGCGTGCAGCTCTTGCCATGTCTTAATCCATCAATTTCGAAAAATAGCCCTTCATCACCACACAATCCGCATGCGATGGTCAATGACAAAACACTCTCTCACAGGGAGAGAACCCGGGGCGGAGGTGCCTTGACAAACGCCGTTTCCCTCAGATAGATCGGCGTCAGGCCGCCAGGCAACACAACCTCCGGACACTCCGCAGCCAACTTCCCCAGGGTGCCCGCCTCGGGAACCAGCGTCTTTCCAAGGCTGAAAAATTTCTGAACATCCGGCCCCACATGCAGATCGACGCGGCCGGCTTCCACCGGATCCACCCCGGGTTCCCGGATCGCCAGCGGCACTTTCAAAACGCAGGCCAAAGCATCAACCTCATACACGGCGTGATAACACTGCCCCCTCTGAGCGTCCAGCACCACCGCCAGCCTGCCGTGCCACCCGAGCGCCCGCGCCTGAGCGACCAGGCACTCCCCGGTGCCCACACCCACCAGCTCGACCGGTTGAGCCAAATGCCACCCCTGCACCAGGGCAATGGCAGCCCGAATGCCCGTGTAGGATCCGGGCCCCAGCGCGACCGCAATGCGATCAATCGAACGCCGCTCCACTCCGGAGCTCCGGATCGCCTCCTCAATCAGTCGGATCGTCGTCAGATCCCGGTTCCCTCCGTCCGAAACCGTGCCGAGCACCTCACCGGCACCGCCTGCGGCCGACCGCTCCACGACCGCCACGGACCGGATTCGCGAGGAGCTCTCAATCGCCAGGATGATCATAAATAATTCGTCGGGTCCGCTCGTCCATCGTTTCCAGTTCGAACCTCCGGTACCCCTGGGGCATCGGCCCCCGCCATCGGTCCACCCACTCAATCACCGAGATCCCCGCCGGCGCATGGAGGTATTCTTCAAGTCCCGCATCGATCACCTGCTGATCCGTTTCCAACCGGTAGAGATCCAGGTGGAACAACGGTCCCCGGACACCCTCGTAACTGTTGAGCAAGGCAAACGTGGGGGAATGAACCCGTTCCGTGATTCCAAGGCCGCGGGCCAGCCCTTTCACAAACTGTGTTTTTCCGGCACCCAGATCGCCCGCCAATCCGATCACCGATCCGACCACCAGCGATCGCGCCAGCGCTTCGGCAAACGCTTCGGTTTCGGCGGCACTATGCGAAATGTACGAACCCATGCTCGGTCAACGTTCGAATCCCGTGTTCATCGCGCAGCCGGACTCCCGGCTCGGCGCTGATCTTGCCGATGCAACCCAGAGGCAGCTTCGGGAACTTCTTTTTCCAGGCGTCCAACAGCGGCACCGCATCCCGACTGGCCACCGTGAACAAGAGTTCAAAATCTTCCCCGTCCGTCAGCGCCGCGACAATCGCCGGGGGCGGTCTCTTGGGGAGCCCGGCGACTGCCGTATCCCCGTTCGCCGACGCCCGGGCCAGCAGGCGCGCGGCGCGGCTGATCGGAATCGCCGATTTCAGCAGGTCGGCACCCACCTGGCTCGCCCTCGTGATATGCTGGAGATCTCCCGCCAGACCATCGCTCAGGTCAATCATGGCATGCACATCGAAGCTCCCGGCCAGCCACTGCGCCTCCTCCAGACGAGGCTCGAAATCCAGGTGTTTTCCCGCGATCGACCCTCCGAGCGCGCCCGTGACAAACAACGCGTCCCCCGGCTCCGCCCCGGACCGGCGCACGCACCGGTCCTTGCGCACCGTTCCAATGGCTGAAATCGAAAGAAAAACATGCTCCGGATTGCGCGTCGTCTCTCCGCCCACGACCGCCACCGAATACCGTTCCGCCAAACGCGTCAGGCCCTCATAGGCCGCCTCGACAAATTCCGCCCGCGAATCGCCCGGCAACCCGACCGTCACCACCGCGTGTGTGGGCGTTCCCGCCATCGCGGCAAAATCACTCAGGCACCGGGCCAGCGCCTTGTGCCCCACCCGCGCAGGATCGATGTCCGAAGTAAAATGAACCCCCTCCACCACCGCATCCGTCTTGAAGAGCACCCACCGGTCAGGAACACCCAGATCCACCGCCGCACAATCGTCCCCGGCACCCAGCACCACCGATGGGTCTGTGGGTAACGAACGCGTCAGGCGCGCAATCAGCTCGAATTCGTTCATGCGGTGACCCTTCTAGGAGGCGCCCGATCGCGATACCAGCCAGTAAAAATTGGCCAGGTTAAACACGCCGTGCGTGACAATCGGTGCCAGCAGATTGTCCGTCGTCTCGTACAACAGGGTCAGGATGACTGCCAGAAAGAACAGCGGAAGAAACAGCGTTACGTTGAAGTGCATGGTCGCAAACAGCAGCGCCGTGCCCCACAACGCCAATTTCGGATACCCCTGCTGTTTCAACGCCGGGTAGAGAATCCCCCGAAACACGACTTCTTCGGCAAACGGTGCCACGCCCACCGCCAACAATCCGATCAAAATTCGGGTCTCCATGGAACCGGTCTCCTGCAGCGTCTTGACCGTATCCTGCACCTCGGGCGCGATATTGAACGAACTCATGATTCGTGCCGACAGGCCCCCGAGCGAAAGGGCAATCGGCAACGACGCGACCCCCACCAGCACAGCCAGGACCAATGACCTGGCAAGCCGGGGGGCTCCAAAACCAAAACCCCGAACCCAGCTCGTGCCGTGTTCGCGCAGAAAACGATCCACAAACAAAAAGGTCATCCCGTGGAAACTCGCCGTCCCGATCACCAGCGCCACAAGCTTGGGATCAAACGCGAGCGGCGAATACTCCGAGTTCAACCACGAAACAAGGAGCACGCCCAGAAAAATGCTCGTGAACAGCGCGACCATGAATCGCACTACTACATCGGGCATCCACTGTTTTTCGGACAGCATTCCCCCAGAGTACTGTATTCACGGGAACAATGACCAACGAAAAGATTAGCCGAGGGCAAACCCATCCCCGGTTGGCTCCTGCGTCAAGGGATCCGGCAGCGGCGCGAACCGCCACCCGGCCTACACGAAAGATCGATCCGCCCTGGACGCCCTGAATCGGAAAACCTTGACGGCCACAAACACCAACCCGGCTCCCAGCACCAGCAACACCGCCAGGGGAGCAATCAACGCTCCCAGAGACGTAACCAGAGAACCACCCAGCTCGGCCGTCGCAAATACCGGGTTTGCCAATCCGCCCGTGCCGGCAGTCGACACACCCCGCAAAGCAACGGTCGAAGCCTGAATCACCCCTGCGGCACCCCCGCCCGCCACCGCCGCCAGGGTCCATTGAAGGAACGGACTCACCTCGGTCACAAAGGACGCCGTGATGATCGTCCCCGCAACCATCGCAACCGGAGTGGAAACGGCATCCAGCAAATGATCAATCCAGGGCACATAGTACCCGCCGACCTCCAGCACGGTGGCAACAGAGAACGCAGCAATCGCGGCGGGCGAAGCAATCCACTGAAAAGCGGGAGCCAGCGTGAGGTGCCCCGAATACGAAGCAATGCTCATAATCAGGAGTGGCACAAACACCCGGAAACCGCAGGCGGCACTGAGGCCGACTCCGACGCATAGACCAAGCAACGTTTCCATAATCACATCTCCGTTCGTTTTGATGATTCCCGGCCCCAAAACCCGCAACCGCCGGGACTTCCTTTACATGGTTCGCACAACATACTCCAGGGTGCCCCCAAGTCCAGAGGCGAATCGACGACGCCCGACCCGCCTAGCGCCTCACCGCCGGAGCGGGACTCGAGCCCACCAGTGCCAGTGCCTGTTCGATCAGGATCTGTGCGGTGTTCTCCCCGAGACAGGTTCGGGAAACATAATCGTACCGCTTAAAACTCCCCCAGTCTTCCTTCGTGAGAATGTAACCGAACGCATCGTTCGTCAGTCCAAACAGGAAATTCTGTTCTCCCCGCATCTTTCGTTTCAGGTAAAACCCGATGTTCGGCAACGCCTCACCCGGAATCGTCAGGATCTGGGCGGTTCCCAGATTCACCAGATTCACACGGGTCGATACCGTGTCCGCCCCCTCCGGCGCGAGCTTCAGGGGCGATGCTTTCATCACGGCCAGCAGCAGTTCCGATTCCACCGGAAACCGGACGACCTGGTGCGCGCAGAAGACCGGTGGCGATCCCTGGACCGGTGCGCCCCCCACAATCCGCAGGGCTTCGTCAGCCAGAAGGTTCCCAATGCGCACGCATTCGGCCCAGGTCTGGATGTCCCTGCCATCGGGACCGCGGCAGTCGGCCGTAACCATTCCCCCCTGGGCGCTGTTCATGAAGATTCCAGTGCCGCCACCCGATTCCGAAATCCGGTCATACAACGGCCCGATGAGGTCCGGACTCAAAATGCCCTGCCCCGCCCCGAGCACTTCGGGGTGAATCGCATAATTCACCAGCGTGGCAAACGGTTTGGAATCGGCACCCAAAGCCTGGATGACGTGGCACCGCGGATCGTACAACTGCGGAGCATAATAGTTGTAGGCGATTTTTCCCTTCGCCTCGCCCGTCGCAATTCGCAGACTCGCCGGCTGCAGCTTTTCGACCGCCTCGTTGACCGCTTCGGCCATCGCCGCGCACACGCGGTCCAGATACTCCAGATTCGCCGCCGTGCCACCGGTCCCGTCCGGAAAACCATAACAATCCGGCGCACTGTGCGTATGCGTCGCACCTATCAAAATATTCTCAGGCGGAATCGACGGAACCTTCGCACGCACCCGGTTCCCCAGCACGGAGGGAAACCCCAGGAAATCCGCGCTCACGATGGCCACCCGCACCCCACCGTTCTCGACCACAAACGCGCGAACCGTCAGTTCCCCCATCTTCTCGGTCGCCTTGTGACCCGGTCCCACGCCACCGGAAACCGGAAGCAACGGGTCCGGGGTCACATTGCGAACCGCGATTCCGGCACGGAATCCCTCCGCCGCCACCTGGCACAGGCTGAGCGACACAATCACCACCGCAAGCCACAGGGGACGTTTTGTGGGAACAATCTTTTTCATAACATTTGCGATTCAGCGAAGCCTCCGAATCCTTTCGATCCATTTACCTTTTGACAAGCCACACTTCGGCCAACCGCGAGTGTTGGCGCCAGTTTAAATGCCCCTCATCCGTCGGACGATCCCAGGTGAGCACCAGCTTTCGATCCCGGACGCTCTGCGGGGGCACCATAAATTCCACAGTCTCCCCCATCGCCACAGATTTCACGGCCCCGCCCGCAACGATGGCAGCGTCTCCATCCATACGAAGCAGAAACTTCCCGTATCCACTGCAGCGCACCACATAGGTCGCTTCCGGATCGAGACCTTCATAAACCACCGCCTCCGGGAAATTCATGGTCACCTGCCAGGAAAGGCGCGCGCGGCTCTTCCCCTGATCCCACCACCACAGGGTCGGTTCCGGATGCGCTTCCTCGCCCGGTTCGGTGAACACAAACGGACTGCGTTTCACATGGGGCGATTTGGCGGGATTGCCAATGTCGTCATAGAAACTTCCCGCTCCCGGATTCTCCCAGTCGGCCAACGCCTTCAATCGACCCACCTTCTCCGCCTCGGTGCCAAGCTCGCGTACTTTGGCGAACTCATCCTCGAGCCACCAGCGATTGTTCATGGGATAATCGACAAAATCGAGAAACGCACCCCGTTCCGCTCCACTGGCATTGTATTTCTCGACACTCGTCTGCAGGCCGATCGAGCGAAACAGGTCGGCACACCCCTGCTCGATCCGGGATCGCAGTCCGGCACTGACCGGCCGGGTGCTCCACCGGTTCAGAATTTCCGCGGCCTGATCCATGGCCGCCTTCGAACCAAGCTCCTCCGCCCGGCGCAGAACCGCGTTCGCCTGCGTTTCCAGTCGTGACTCGTTGATGAGCCGGTGCCGGATGTATGCGTCGTAGGATGCGCGCACGAGGCACATTTGCCAGCGCCAGTTCCGGTCGAGCTGGGGCGCCTTCTTTTCAAGCTGCTGCCAATGCAACAGCGTGCCCTCCACGGCACCGTTCTCCCGCAGCGACCCCGTCCAATTGTTTTCCAGGGCGAAGATGCCATCCGTGGCGGCCTCCACCACCGACGGATCGAAGTAGACCCGGGAGTAATCGTTCAGGATGTCCCTCAGGTCGGTCTGCGGATCCCATCCCAGCGCGCTCCAGACGGTCTTGTTGACATCATCATGCACTCCGTCCGAATAGGAGATGAACCCGTCGCTGTAGGGGGCATACCAGTTGTGAATGTAGGCATAATGCGAGGGCCGCGGATTGATCGCCTCACGCCCCAGCGTCAGGGCCAGCGCCTGGTCCCACCACGGAACCGGATATTGGCAGATCTTGTTGTGGGTAATGTCCGGATAAAGGCGATAGCCGTATTTGGCCGGAAGGATCTGCCGCGTCACGGGAACCGGCGGCGAGGACGGACCGGCAACCAGCCCACCCAGCCAATCCGGCGATTCACGATTCAAATACCCGATGATGAAATCAATTTCCTTCGGGCTGAAATGCTGCAGCGACAACCACACCCGGGCCTTCGGATGAATCGGCAACAAACGTTTCGAAACATCCTCCAGAAACGGAATCACCAGCTCCGCCGGATTGTCTCCCGGATCGCCACCCGGGACGAACACCCCCGTCAACTCGCTGCAATCGCGGTACAGTTCCTCGTGCTGATCCAACGCGGCGGCACGCGCCGCCGGATCCCTCAGATCATAATCAGCCGGTGTCCACACCCAGTAATCAAGTCCATACCGACTGCAGATCTCACTCATCCGGCGGTTCATCACCCGCCGGTCCACCTTCATCACCGGGGAGGGACGGCTGTCTTGAAACGGGATGTTCTCAATGCTGTTGGCTCCGAAAAACGTCAGCTCACGAATGTACTGATCAAACTGTTCCGGAGTCCACGCATCCCACGAATTGGCCTTCGCCCGGAATCCCAGCTGATGCCCCCGGATCGGATAAACCGGCGCCGTGGCCAGGTCGAGTCCGGCCTCCAACCGCGCCACGCCGTCCCCCCACTCCAGTTTCCGCAACAACGCTCCCACCCCGTACAAAACCCCGCGCGCGTCGCCACCCAACACCCACACCACCGGCGGCGAACCGCCCTCCACCCACAGCCGGAATCCCTCGGACCGATCCCCCGCACCGCGCGCGGGAACCGGCCGGCCCCACTCTGCCACCCGTGCAGACGATGCAAGGGCAATGACCGTTCGATCCGTTGGCCAGACCCGGCTTGTCGCCAGCCGGATCCCCGTCCGTTTCTCAATCTCTTCCACGAGCACTTCGGCGGCGGCGCGTTCCGCGTTCGGAAGTTCGCCGGGACGGGTGACGATCACCGCCCGGCTCAAATCGATGGATCCGGCATCCGCCGCCGTCGCGCCGTAGATCGAAGTACCCAGAACAACCGCCGCAATCCAACCCAGGAACCGTTTGTTTATAGATTTCATGGTGCTGGCAAACGTCCTGCCGGATGAAGCTCCCAAACGAACAGGTCAATCAATACTCTCCCGCCATTCCGTTCACAGTTCAAATGAGAGCGGGAACCGCACTGCCATTCGTTTTAGATTCGGTGGCGGTTGCTTGGGTTCGTTGCACCGCTGGACCCGGCACCTGTCTGTCGCAGCGCGACAGACTCCACCCTGTTCGGAAGCTGCCTCCGCCGCGAATCCATGTTGCGCGGAGATCGTTCCCAGGGGGAGTCCGTTTGGAGCGAATGCCTGGCCCCTTCGCCCCGGATCAACCCAGTTTCCAGGGTGCCCGATAGGGAACGTCCAGCCAGCCCGGATCCCCCTTGCCGTCGACGAACTGTTCCGCAGCCGGATCCCATTTCATTGCCGCATTGTCGTGGTAATAGGAGAGGTT
Source organism: Verrucomicrobiota bacterium (assembly GCA_021733945.1). Classification (GTDB taxonomy): domain Bacteria; phylum Verrucomicrobiota; class Verrucomicrobiia; order Limisphaerales; family SIBE01; genus JAIPJX01. The sequence continues at coordinate 12,557 of JAIPJX010000112.1, forward strand.
GACCAGGTGACACACCGTCACCGTGCGGGCACCGATCTCGACGTCGGCAATCGGTTTTTTTCGCGACCGGATGCACTCAACAAAATCGCCCTGGTGACTGCTGCTTTCGTAGAGTCGAATCGAACGGTCGTTCAGGTACTCCGTCATCACGTCCGGAATCGCCCCGGTGTCCTCGGCAATCTGCTTGTCCCCCATCCAGAACTTGAACTTGCCGCGGTTGACCATGATCCGCCCCTTCGGTCCGTGGAACGTCACGCCTTCCCCGCCTCCGTGGGTGACGATCGCACCATCGGCATACCTGAGTTTGACGCCCTGGGTGGCATTGGGTTGATCGGCCGGGATGACTTCCACGGGACCCGAGGCGTCCATGCCAAGCCCCCACTGCGCGATGTCGAAATGATGCGCCCCCCAGTCCGTCACTCCGCCCCCGCCGAATTCCCGGTAATTGCGCCACGCCGGAAAATGTTTGTGCACGCCCTTGGGACAAAGCACCTCGTTGTACCCGCGCAGGGCGGCCGGCCCGAGCCACATGTTCCAATCCGTGCCGGCGGGCAGCGGTTCTTCGGGCAGATCGCACGGCTTGGCGGGACCTCCCACATTCACCTCCACCGTGTGGATCTTGCCCAGAACGTTGTTCCGCACCAATTCGCAGGCCACCCGGAATTCCCGGGAAGAACGCTGCATGCTCCCGGTCTGGAACACCCGCTGATTGCGGCGCACGGCATTGACCATGGCACGCGCCTCGTGGATCGACTGGCAGAGCGGCTTCTCGCAGTAGATATCCTTTCCGGCATTGGCGGCGGCGATGCTGATCAGCGCATGCCAGTGATCCGGGGTGGCGATGACCACGGCATCAATGTCCTTCCGGGCAAGCACCTCCCGGAAATCCGCATGCGTGTGACACCCCTTGTAGCTGCCCGATTCACGGGCTTTGGCGTAACGGTCGTTGGCCGTCTTCTGCGCGGCTTCCCGGCGGTTGGGTTCCACATCACACACCGCGACCACCTGACAATCGTCGCGGCGCAGAAACCCATTCATCAAACCCCGGTTCTGGGTTCCCATGCCGATATGACCCAGGACAATCCGATCGTTGGGCTTGGTGTCCGCAGCCCAGATGTGCGAGGGCAAAATGAACGGCGCGACAGCGGCGGTTGATGACAGTTTTAGGAAATGACGACGGGAGACAGATTTGATTCTTGGCATGAGTTTTTTATCTCGCTTGTCGCGACCGGATGCAAGTGCAATCCACTCCCTTTTCATCGCGCAGGGGCCTGCCGGAAGACTCAGCGACACGCACAAGCCTCGGAGGCCAATTCTCTTGTGACAACACCCTCGGGCGGCTACGGTCCGGTTCGCCCGTAATGATGCATATTCCAAAAAGGAACGTTCTATGACGAATACACGCAAACGGATAGTTTCCCCCGCTCCAGCCTGCCTGCGCGTGGCCTGCGTCTGTCTGTTCCTGTTCGGGCAGGCGGCCACCGCCAAGGCGCAACCGGCGACAGCCGGGGCCCATGCCGCGTTCGCCATGATCAACGACGGCGACATCGATCGGGGCGCAAAGCTCTTTGCCGACGAGCAACGGCTGGGCTGCTCCAAGTGCCACTCGATCGACGGCACCGGCCTCAAGGCCGGACCGGATCTGTTCGCGGTGGGGGAACGGTTTGCCCGACGGGAACTCATCCAAACCATCATCAACCCTTCCGCGGAGATCGCCGTGGGCTACAGCACAACCGTGGTGGAAACCAAGTCCGGCGAGGAATACCAGGGCGTGCTCAAGCAGGCGTCGGACGACTGGATCGAACTCATGGGCGCGGATTCACAACGAATCCGCATTGCCACCGCCGACATCGAGGACCAGCGCGGCAGCGATCTCTCCCTCATGCCGGAGGGTTTGCAGGCCGGCCTTGCCATGCAGGAGTTCACGGACTTGATCTCCTATCTCGTGACCTTGAAGCAGCCGGTTCATTCCCACGCGACCCGGCACGGCATGCCTGAGACGATTCCCCAAATCGCCCATCCCGCAACCGTGCACCCCTTCCTCGGCGCAGAACTGCACGTCCCTCCCGGAACGACCGGCCAGACCGGAAAAATCCAGACGGGACTCGTCTGGTTCGAGCAGGTGCCCGGTCTTCGAGACCACTACCTGGCGTTGGATCAGGCCGGTTTGATCTGGGCCATCGACAAGAGCAACGGCGGCGAAAGGACGTCGGTATTCGCGGATCTCACCCGGGAAGTGTTCAGCGCACGCGGCCCAAACGGGTTGCTCGGACTGGCTTTTCATCCGAAGTTCGCCCTGAACCACAAATACTACCTGAAACACCAGGTGTTCGAGGACGGCAAGATCGCCACACTGCTCGTGGAACGCGAGGCGACGCAGGATTTCGCGAGGGATTCCGGGAACCCCTCGCGACGGTTGTTGAAGATTGTGGCCGTGGCCGAGCATCACAACGGCGGGTGCATTCAGTTCGGTCCGGACGGCTACCTCTACTTCGGCATGGGCGACTCGGCACCGAACTTTGATCCGCAGGGTCAGGCGCAGAATCTCGGTCTGCTCTTCGGCAAGATGCTGCGCCTGGACGTGGACCGCCGCGATCCAGGACTGGAATATGGCATCCCGATCGACAATCCGTTCGTCGGGCAACCGGGCGTGCGGCCCGAGATCTGGGCGTACGGATTTCGTGAACCGTGGCGGTTCAGTTTCGATCCGGAGAACGGGGACCTCTCGGTGGCCGATCTCGGACAGGAACGGGGCGACGAGGTCGCCAGCGTGCACCGGGGTGAAAACCACGGTTGGAATGTCTTCGAGGGCTTCGAACTTTTCTCCACCGGGCAACTCAAGAAGGATGCCGGGTATGCGGCACCGCTCTTCGCGCTCCTGCGAAAACACGGATCGGCTGTCATGGGCGGCTACGTCCTGCGCGGTGCGACACACGGGTCATTCCACGGCGTTTATGTTTTTGGCGACAAAGTATCGAAACGCATCTGGGGAATGACTCAGGAGAACGGTGTCATGAAGACCATCCACCAGCTGGCCGTCGCGCCCCAGGAAATCACGGCCTTTGCGGTGGACGACCGGGGCGGGGTCTTCGCCGTCGGCTATCAGGGAATGGTCTACAACCTCGATTTTTCCGGGTCCGCGTTTGACGAAACGTCGGATATACCGTCGTGCTGACAGACGCCACAAGACTGTTCCAGGTGGCGCTCGTCCATCCGCACGACGCAACGGCCTCTGCCGTAGCTTTGCATCAGAACGGATCTTGATTGGGCTGCGCTGTCATGGAGCAGGTCGATGCCGCCTTTAGAGAGTGTCCGAAAAGTAGGAGCCGACGTAAGAAGGCTCACTTCTTCACCTGCCAAACGCGCCGATTTCCGGGTCTTTTGGAGCCTCGTCACCTCGGCGCCTACGATGGAATTGGAATTTTCAGACAGGCCCGAAGAAAAATTCGATGGCGTACATGGCGTCGATCTGTTCCATTGAACTGCCATGATGACCGTCTTTTGGATGCTTCGAAAAAACCTCGGGGCGAAACTTTTTTTCCTTCCCGCCCTCGCATTCTGGCTCGTCGCTCTCGACGTCACCGCCGCCGAAGCCCGCTTCATCCAGGATCGTTTTGCAATCGGCTACTGGGTCGGGCCGCAGACCTCGGAGAATCTCGAGACCCGGTATCGCGAGATCGCGGATGCGAATTTTACACTCGTGCTCGGCACTCCGGGCATGACGCCCGCCGCTCAATTGGAACTCTGCGACAAACTAGGTCTGCGCGCCATAGTCGATGCCCGGTCCGGTGGTGAACTCGCCGACGGTCCCGCGTGCTGGGGTTACGCGTTGCGCGATGAACCGAACGCTGCCGATTTCCCAGTGCTTGCCAACCAGGTCGGGGAGATTCGCCGCGAACGACCCGGACGATTCGGTTACATCAATCTGTTTCCCAATTACGCCAGCGCCGCGCAGCTGGGCACCGCCACTTATGAAGAACACGTCGCCCGATTCATCGATGAGGTAAAGCCGGATGTGCTCTCCATGGATCACTACCCTCTCATGCGGCCGGACGGCGACACCCGCGATCTCTATTGTGAGAACCTCGACACCATGCGCCGGCTCTCGCTGAAAGCGGCAATTCCGTTCTGGAACTTTTTTTACTCGATGCCGTTCAACGACCGGCTCGACCCCACCGAAGCGCAGATTCGCTGGCAGATCTTTACATCCGTCGCGTACGGTGCCAAGGGCGTGCTCTACTTCTGCTACTGGACACCAGGCAAAGGCAACGGCGGCACCGGGGAATTCCCCAAAGGCGGTGCAATCATCACGGCCGAAGGTTTGAAGACGCGTCACTATGATGAGGCACGCCGGATCAACGCAGAGTTGAAAAATCTGGGAACCACCTTGATGCAACTAACCAGCACCGGGGTCTATCGCGTCAACACCGGCGCGGAACCCGTGGCCGCTCTGAAAGGCAGCCCGGTGCGCACCATCAGCCGGGTCCGATCGGATCCGCACAGCGAATTCATCATTGGCACGTTCCATCATGCGGACGGTGGCAAGGCGGTAGCGTTCGTCAACCACAGTTACAGCCATACCGCTTGGCCAACCGTGGAGTTTACCGCGCCGGTTAACGAAGTGTGGGAGGTGAACAAAACTACGGGCGAAACACGACCGGTGGTCGATGACAGCCCGGAGCTGCCGGGCCTGCAGCTGTCATTTGGAGCGGGGGACGCGCGATTGTTTCTGTTGCGGGAGAATCTGTAGCGGCCGAAACCCTCGGCGAAAGCTCAACTTCTCATGGGTTTTATTGACTCCCAGCACAACTGATGCGATTGAGACCGAACGACAATGGCCTTCTGCAGGCCGCATGGGTCAGGCTCGGATTGGATTGCCTCGACTGCGGATTCGAGCTTTATTCGACCTTCAGTTTAAAAAAACGCATGGGCTCGGCATCCTCATTCTGGTCCAGCACCACTTGAATCACTCCGGTTGCTTCGGCCAGCAGGTTGCCACGCGGTGTGCCGTCATTCGCCTCACCGGTGCGTCGAAAGTTCATGGCACTCCATTCGTTCAAGTCCGACGAACCAAAAACGCGGTAGGTGCGGCCGCGAATCGACATGAACTCCAGGGACATGTTTTGCTCATTGACGCCGATCACCCTGAGTGAAAACCCATCGTCCTTGTCGTAAGCGAAGGTGCCGGCGCGGTATTCCTCCAGGTTGCTCAATCCATCCTGATCGCTATCGGCATTCGGATCGATATCCGACAAGTCATCACGGGCGACCGCCAGCAGAGCCCTTTCCCAGGCATCCGGCAGGCCATCCCCGTCGCTGTCCACCCCAAGGGTCAGATCGATACGCTGGGACCGCGCCGATTCGCCCAGTTGAGGAAACACGCCGGACATCTCAATGGGCAAATACGATGCGGCCCCGATCTGGACGCGCAGGCTGAAAGGGGTATGACCCGTCATGGCGTTTCTCCGGTAAAGGTCCATGGTGGCACCCGCGTCCACCGGAACGGTCAGACGGTAATTTACACCCGGCTCAATCCCCGGAAGGACCTGTGCGACGATCGAACGATCCGCAGAGGTTTCAAGGATTACAAAGGCGTTCTCCACTGATAATGGATTCCCCATTTCGTCCCTCACCATCCCGTGAATGAGATGCGGAGGTGCCGGGGGGGTGCGGATTCCGACGAAGTCGGACAGTCATTCCGATTCATATCGGACAGGTGTTCCGATTTTATTCGGACACCCGTCGGAGCGGAGCGACGCTCGGCCTAGCCCGGATATTTCACACGCCGATTCGTCTTTCGAGCGGAAGCGGTGTTTTTGCCAGTGTTTACAGGGGCGGGGCGATTCGGCCGGTGTTCGGAGATTTTCGACAGTGTGTTAGTTTTCCTGGGCGCGTTGCTGGGTGCGCGGAGACGAAGGATTCTTTCTGACCAAGTGAAGTTCTCCGCGGTCCAGGAGTTCCCACTCCACCTCCTCGCCCGGTTCCAGACCAATGGCTGCGGCAAGGGGGATTGGGAAATAGACGTAGAGTTTGGGTTTCTGTCCTTTGGGCCGAATGGCCTGCACTTTTAATGGATATTTTGTTTGATTTTCCATAGCTAGCCTATAGGCTAGCGTTATGTCCGAACACAATCAACCTTTTCTTTTTCATGACCTGGGTTCTCGCCGTGTCCAAGCTGACTTTTCCGGCGGTCACTTGAGCAGCGATGGAGGCGTCTTGCTTCTTCGCCAAGTCAATCGTGGCCTGGGATTAACCCGCAGCCTGGCCCAATGCTTTCACGATCTTCGCAACCCCATTTACGTGGATCATTCGGTTCAAAGTCTCTTGGATCAGCGCCTTTATGGCCTGGCTCTGGGCTATTCGGATCTCAACGATCATAAGTCTCTTCGTCTGGATCATCTCCTGGCCGTGGCCTGCGACAAGAACGATCCCCTTGGTCAGGATCGTCTGCGTCTCGAGCATCGCGGGGTCGCCCTGGCCGGGGCCTCCACTCTCAATCGCCTCGAGTTGTCCAACAACAAGGAAAGCGGCGCTCACAAGATTGGGCATGATCCGGAAAAGATCCAGGCATGCCTGCTGGAGATGGGCGCGCGCTGCCTGTTCAAGCACACGCGTGAAGTGGTGCTGGACCTCGATGCGATGGGCCACCAGATTCATGGGACGCAAGAGGGCCGCCATTTCAATGGCTACTACGATAATTATTGCTACCTGCCACTTTACGCTTTCGTGGGAGAGATTCCTTTTTGGGCCCAGTTGCGCACGTGCGAGAAATCGGCGGCTGATGGCACGGTGCCCGCCTTGGAGAAGATCGTGGCGGCCATTCGCAACCACTG
>JAIPJX010000113.1 GCA_021733945.1 Verrucomicrobiota bacterium
GATGTCACCTGTTGAGGCGTCCGGTCGGCCACCGCGCTCCGGATGTCTAGTGCCACGCTTTTTAACACGGAGCGCACAGAGAACACAGAGGGCCACAGAAAACATTATGGTTCAGATTCTGGTTTTCACCGAACTATTACTTGGTTGGAAGTGAGTTACGCCTATTCCGGGTGGATTTGCCGCACAAACAGGGGGTTGAGTTCTGCTTTTGTCGGGACACGATTTTGTGGAATTCGATTTCACTCTCCATTTCCATTGGTGATTGAATCCCGATGTGAACCCGCGCCCGCCTCTTGTCAACTGTCAGGCGCTCAGGCGCTTTTGAACTCCGGCCGTCGCGCCGTGGCGTCTGAGGTCGCCATGGATTGCGAGATCAAACAACAGACTTGCTTCGCTGGCCGTTCCGGTGGTATCCAGAAGTCCGCAAGGAGGTGCAAATGCAGAAGTCAGAAGCCGAGAGAACCGGCCTGGCGTCTGGCCATGATCGGACAGTGCCGGCTCAAACATCTCTCCTACAGAACGGAGAAGACTTACGCCGAATGGGTTTCGAGATTTGTCGGATTTCTATCGGGTGCCGACCCCGATGGAGGCGACCGACGCGGATGCAGTGGGATTCTTGACCGACCTGGCCGTGCGCAAACGAGTGGCGGGATCCACCCAAAACCAGGCGTTCAACGCGCTGTTGTTCTTTTTCAGAAATGTGATGGGACGGCAAGATGTTCATTGGACAGGAGTTCAACGAGCGCAGAGGAAAAGACGTCAGCCGACGGTCCTCATTCCGTCCGAGCTCAGCGAGCTGTTTGCGCAGATGGAGGGCACCCCGCGGTTGATGGCGCGATTGCTTTACGGGTCGGGGCTGCGGCTCATGGAACTGATTCGGCTAAGGGTGCAACACTTGGATTTTGCGCGGGGCGTGGTTGTCGTGCGTGGAGGAAAGGGCGACAAGGACCGTGAAACCACCCTGCCCAATTCGTTGGAGACTGAATTGCGCGAGCACCTGCATCGAATCAAGCGTTTGTTCGAAGAGGATCGGGCACAAAATGTTGCGGACGTGTGGCTTCCTGAATCATTGGCCCGGAAGTATCCGAAAGCGGGCGAACAGTGGATTTGGCAATGGGTGTTTCCGTCGCGCCAATTGAGCCGCGATCCCCGGGGCGGGGCTTTGCGGAGGCATCATGTGCGCGAGAACACGTTCCAAAAAGCGATCGCGGAAGCCGGACGCAGAGCTGGATTGGGAAAGCGTGTCACACCTCATTCGCTGCGCCATTCGTTTGCTTCGAATCTGCTGGATGCGGGCACCGATATTCGGACGGTGCAGGCGCTCCTGGGCCACACGAGTGTGGAAACCACACAGATCTATTTGCACGTCATGAGGAAACCGGGGTTGGGCGTCAGAAGCCCACTGGATGTTTGATGGCCGACGGCTTTTGGTCGCTCTTCAGGTTGTTCGAAGTGTGGCCGACGGCGACTTCGGATCGAACATCAGGACACGATCAAGCATCGGTCAAGCCTGGTGGTGATCCGTCAGTTTCTCGGCGCGTTCGCGGACCAGACGGACGACAAGCGAGGTCCAGCCGATCTGGTGACTGGCACCCAGGCCCTCACCCGTTTCGGCGTGGAATCGCCCGGGACATAGCTGACTTCGTGATGCTCGCCACCGTGGTTGAATCGGAAGGGTTCCTGCTCGAAAACGGTCACTGCAATCACCGGAAGCAGGCCGACGAGGGACCGCACCTTCATTGGGATCGGGTCATGCTGATCGATGATGGGCTGGTCGTAGTAGAGCCCGTCTTCCTCGTCCCAAAGACCGTCACCGCCGAGGGTATTGATCGCATCCGTGATCTTGACGAAGTGCTCGAAGAACTTCGAAGCGATGTCCTCGTAGGCGGGCCGCGCATGGCCAGTTCGATGGACATCGAGAGCATGAGCAGGCAATAGGACGCCATCCACGCGGTGCCATACGCCTGATTCAACCGGCCGCCACCGGGGAGAGGACGAGACCGGTCGAAAACCCCGATGTTGTGTAGAGCCCCTTGGTGTAGGAATGGGTCGGGGTCGCATCCAGGTAGTAGTAGCACTCCTTCACGTCCTCGCCATGGCTGCCCTCCTTGCCGCTGAGCCCGAACAGGCGCTCCTTCAGAATCGGGTCCCGGCCGTTCCACAGGGCAGGCGCAAAACAGACGCGGCACTCGCGGTCGGTCCATCCCATCACGCCGTCTTCCCCCCAGCGATACGCGCGGCTGCGGGCCTGATCGTGGGTGAAGTATTCCCAGCTCTCCTGATTCCCCGAGTAATCCTCGCGCACCGTTCCCCACTGGCGCTCGGACAGGTAGGTTCCCCAGCGTTGCCAGTTCTTCTCCCGCGCCTTGTTTTCGGCTAACCGTTGTTTCTCAGCTCCTGCCATTCAAAGCCATGAAGCACGAAACAGCCGGGTTCGGCAAGCCCCCCCCCCCCGATAACCCAATTCCTTGGAGGGTGCCTGAAAACTCTCATTCCATGATAGATGCCGCTGTAACGAGGCTCCAAAGGCTCCGGAAATTGACCGGTTTGGAAGCTGAGGAAGTGCGTCTTCTTACGTCGGCTCCCGGATCTCGGTGCAGCTCAATCGCATTCCCTTTCTTTGTTCCTCCGTGAGAGGCATGCTTCTTCATTGCCGGTTCCCCGCGTTTTTGGGAGGACCTGCCGCACGACAGGATTCGAGTGGGAAGAAGCGTTTTTCGGCCATCGAGTCGCCCTGCATTTCTCTTGCCCGAACTCTCCGGGACGCCTTACTCTCCAAAATGTGCCGAAAAAGCCATCACCCATTCGTTTTTTCGCAACGCTGAAGGTCGGGATCCTCCTCGCCCTCAGCCCTGGATTTATGGCGGCGCATCCGCGGGCGGCGGACGTTTCCCTCGAGACCTTCAGCAGGACGATCCAACCCATCCTGATCGAACATTGCTACGACTGCCACGGCGATGGGATGAAGAAGGGAGAGGTGGCTCTGAATGAACTCGATCCCGCAAACGCGCTTCAGGACCATGCCCTCTGGTCCAAGGTGCTCAGGAACGTGCGCTCCGGGCTCATGCCCCCGAAAAAGAAACCGCGCCTCCCGGTTGCGGACATTCAAAAGCTGACCGACTGGATCAAATACGACGCCTTCGGTCTGGATCCAGCGAACCCCGACCCCGGTCAGGTGACGCTGCGCCGTCTGAATCGCACCGAGTATCGCAACACCGTTCGTGATCTCATGGGTGTGGATTTCCAGGTGGACGAAGAATTTCCTCCCGACGACACCGGCTACGGCTTCGACAACATCGGGGACGTGCTCACGATGTCGCCCATCCTGATGGAGAAGTATGTGCGCGCGGCCGAAACGATCGTGGCGCAGGCCGTGCCGACCGTATCCAGAATCGTCCGGCGTCAATCGGTTCCCGGAAACGAATTTCGCCCGACGCCCCTCCCCGACCCGGCCGCCAACGAATCGGAATCCACACCCTCCCTCCGCCGTCCTCAGGGAGGCACGCTCGTTCAATCCTTTTACGAACCTTTGAATGTGTCGCACCCTCTCGACGTGCCGATGGAGGGAGACTATCGGCTCGTGCTGAACCTGACTGTGCGCGGCGCGTTCGATTTTGATCCCGGCCGCTGCCGCATGGTTCTCCGCGTCGATGATCAGGTGGTCTGGCAGGAAGAATTTAAGTGGCAGGATCGAAAACCCTACCAACCGGAGATCACACGGACATGGCAACCGGGCAAACACTCCCTCCGACTGGAGCTGCAGCCCTTGACACCGGTCGAAGACAAAAAAACCTCCGTGGAGTTGCAGATCGCATCCGTGGAAGTGTTCGGACCACTCGCTCCTCAACACTGGATTCAACCGGAAAACTATTCCCGTTTCTTTTCGCGTGACGAACCGCCCGTGTCCGCGACGGATCGAATCGAATATGCCCGCGAAGTCATGACACGCTTTGCCGCCCGTGCCTTCAGACGACCGGTCGATGAATCCACCGCGAATCGTCTCGCAACATTCGCCGAAGAGTTTTACTCCATCCCGGGCAAACGCTTTGAAGAAGGCATCGCCCGAGCCATGGTGGCGGCACTGGCTTCACCCCGGTTCCTGTTTCGCTGGGAAAAACCGCAGCCCGTAACCGACGGCCAAACGCATCCGCTGGTTGATGAATACACCCTCGCCGCGCGGCTCTCTTATTTTCTCTGGTCCGCCCCCCCGGACGAGGAACTCACCCGTTTGGCAGCCAACGGTCAGCTCCGCAACACTCTCACCAGACAAGTCGAGCGCATCATCTCCGACAAACGATCCGAGGCATTCGTGGAAAACTTCGTCGGCCAATGGCTTCAGGTGCGCGACCTGGAGGGCATTCAGATCGATGCACAGACGGTCCTGGCGCGGGATTCCGGCACGGACCGCCTGATGGAGCGGAACCGAAAGCGCTTCCGCGAATTGCGCGACATCCCGGACGAACAACTCACCCCGGCACAACAGAAGGAGATCAACGAGATTCGCGCCGGATTCCGGCGGCGCACCCGCGGTCCCACCGTGGAATTGAACCGCCCATTGAGGGAAGCCATGCGCCGGGAAACGGAAATGATGTTTGACCATGTCATGCGACAGGACCTCAGCGTCACCGAGTTGCTCGACAGCAATTACACATTCCTGAACGAACCGCTCGCCAAACACTATGGCGTGGCCGGTGTGAAGGGAAACACCATGCAACGCGTGGTCCTGCCCGCCGACAGCCCCCGTGGAAGCCTGCTCACGCACGGATCGGTGCTGATCGTCACCTCGAATCCCACACGCACCTCCCCGGTCAAACGTGGGTTGTTCGTGCTCGACAACATCCTCGGCATCCCGCCACCACCTCCGCCGGCGGCCGTTCCTGCGTTGGAGGAATCTGAAAAGGCCATCTCCGACCACGAACCCACGATCAAGGAAGTGCTCGAAGCGCACCGGAACAGCCCGCTCTGCGCCTCGTGTCACGACCGCATGGATCCGTTGGGGTTCGCCCTGGAAAACTTCAACGCCCTGGCCATGTGGCGGGATCAGGAACGCGGACAAAAGATCGAAACACCCGGGCAACTGATCACCGGAGAATCGTTCGCCGATATTCGGGAACTCAAACGAATCCTCGCCCGGGATCGTCGCGCCGATTTCCATCGTTGTCTCACCGAGAAACTGCTCACCTACGCACTGGGTCGCGGGCTCGAATACCACGACATCGAATCGATCGATCAAATTGTTGCCCGGCTGGAGGACAACGGCGGGCGTTTCTCGGCCCTGTTGACAGGCATCATACATTCCGCGCCATTCCAACGAACACGCCGCGCATCAGATCACCTTTCTTCACTCACCCCGGAACCCGGCACCCCGCTTTCCAAGGAATGATCCAAGCCATGAACAGCCAACCCAACACCCACAAAGCCGCCGAGCGGCATCTTCACGTCAATCGCCGCCGATTCCTCCGCGGGCTCGGCGCATGCCTCTCGCTGCCGGCGTTGGAATCATTGCTGCCGATTTCATCACGCGCCGACGCCTCAACCCCGGCCACCGCACCGGTGCGCATGGCGTTTGTCTATTTCCCGAACGGTGCCATTCAGAACCAGTGGTGGCCGCAGGACTCCGGCTCCGAATGGGAGCTGAGCCCGACCCTCAAACCGCTTTCCGGTTTAAAACAAAAACTGCAGGTCATCTCGGGTCTCGATTGCGAAAACGCATCCCCCGGTCCCGATGGTGCCGGGGATCATGCCCGGGCCAGCGGCAGTTTCCTCACCGGAGTGCGCGTTCGAAAAACCGCCGGTGCCGACATTCACGCCGGCATTTCAATTGATCAGGTGGCTGCGGGGCAGATCGGGCATCTCACCCGGTTCCCGTCGCTTGAGTTGACCTGCGATTCCGTGCGAAAATCCGGGTCCTGCGATTCGGGCTATTCCTGTGCCTACCAGTACAATCTGGCCTGGAAATCACCCAACCAGCCGGTCGCCCCGGAACCCAACCCGCGCCTGCTGTTCGAACGCCTTTTCGGGGCAGGGGCTCCCGGGCAGCGCATCGCCAACCTCAGCATGCTCGATCGGCTCGGTGTGAAGGGCGTCGACCGCCACGGGGATTCCACCGGCCGGCTTCAGAAACTTTCCTGAACCGCGCCATCAACCCCGCGCATCCAACCCACCAACCCTGCCATGACACCTGCAACCTTTTGTTGCACCTGCAACAAAAGGTTGCACTCACCCCGGGTCAAAGAAGGAGTCGATTCATGGTCCTCATGCGCGCAACACCGATGATCCGGGTTTTCCTGGTCGCCCGGGTTCTCTGGGCCTTGTCTTCACAGGGTGCGGCCCCGGGCGTCTCCAGCCCCGGAGATCAGCACTGGGCGTTTCGTCCGGTCCGACACACTGCCCCACCCCGGGTGCACGGGCAGGACTGGGCCGCTTCGCCGATTGATGCGTATGTGTTGTCCCGTCTTGAAAACGCCGGATTGGCACCCTCCCCCGAAGCTTCGCGACACGCGTTGATCCGACGGGCGTATTATGACCTCACCGGTCTTCCGCCCAGTTTTGAGGAAATCCAGGAGTTTGAACGGGACACCCGGCCCGACGCGTTTGCGCGCGTGGTCGACCGGCTGCTCGGCTCGCCGGCCTACGGCGAACGCTGGGGACGGCATTGGCTCGATGTGGCCCGATACGCCGACACCAAGGATCTGGTCCTGCTCTATGGCAGCGCCCGGATCCGACCCTACGCCTACACCTACCGGGACTACGTCATCCGGGCTCTCAACCTTGACACGCCGTACGACCGGTTCGCACAGGAACAACTGGCGGCGGACCGGATCGATCCTCCCGTTGCCCCCTGGCGCCTGGCGGCTCTGGGTTTTCTGACCCTGGGTCGCCTTTTCGACAACAATCTGCCGGACGTCTACGACGATCAGATCGACACCACGACCCGCGGTTTCCTGGGGCTCACGGTTTCGTGCGCGCGGTGTCACGACCACAAATACGACGCCATTCCGCAGAAGGATTATTATTCCCTGTACGGCGTGTTCGCCAGCAGTGAACGGCCCTGGGACCTACCGCTGATCACCGACCCGACGAAGATTCCCGGTGGCCCGGAGTTTGAGAGAGAGCTCTCCACCAAACGCCGGGAACTGCTTGATCATGTGGAGGCGCAGCGACGATTGCTCGCATCCACCGCGCGCAAACGGGTTGGGGATTACCTGATGAAAGTGGCCGCCGAAAAGCCCGACCCTCTTGAGACGGTTGTGTTTTTCCTGTCCCTCTCCCCCGAAGATCTGCGACCTCAGTTCATCGCCCGCTGGCGGCATCACCTGGAACGGGAAGCCCTGCCGCAGGACCCTGTGCTGGGCCTCTGGCACGATCTGCTTGAGTTGAAGGACAACGAATTCGAAGGTGGTGCCGGACAGATCATCCGCGACTGGCTTGGGAAAGAGCGAGGCGTTGCATCTGGTCAGATCAATCCGCTGATCGCCACCGCGCTTGCGGCAACCCCGCCGGCGAACCGAGCCGGAGTGGCCCGGCTGTACGGCAATCTTCTGGCCGATCTCTCCGAAACGGCGCTGGGTGATTCGCCGGAGCCCGATCTGGAAACCCTGCCGCCGGCACAAAGGCAACTGCTCTCGCTGATGGCCGGCAGGGAGAGCCCGATCCATTTCCCCGAGAGCAATACCTACATTTACATGTCCCGCGTGGATCGGGACAAATACGGCAAACTCGTGCAGGAGCTCGATCAAATGGCCGTCCAATCAACCAACGCACCACCCCGGGCAATGGTCCTGCTGGACTCCGCGATTCCATACGATCCGCATGTATTTGTCCGGGGAAACCCGCGAATCCAGGGTGCCCCCGTGGATCGACAGTTCCTGGAGGTGCTGTCGGGACCAAGCCGAAGACCCTTCAGCCAGGGCAGCGGGCGACTGGAGCTCGCCCAGGCAATGAGTGCACCCGACAACCCGCTGTTTGCACGCGTGATCGCGAACCGGATCTGGATGCATCATTTCGGGGAGCCGCTGGTATCCACCCCCAACGACTTCGGTCTGCGGAGCAATCCTCCGTCGCACCCGGATCTTCTGGATTACCTCGCCGCATCCCTGCAACAAAACGGATGGTCATTAAAAACGATGCACCGCGAAATCATGCTCTCGAATGTGTACCAACAGGCGAGTCGCGACCGCCCCGATTGCGGGACGACCGACCCCGATAACCGGCTGCTCTGGCGGGCAAACCGGAGGAGGCTCGATTTCGAGTCGATGCGGGACACACTGCTTGCAGTCTCGGGTCGCCTGAGCGGGACGCTGGGGGGCAGAGCCCAGGATGTGGCGGGCGACCCGCTCAACACACGACGCACGGTGTATGGACTGGTCGACCGACAGGATCTGCCCGGTGTCTACCGGGCCTTCGATTTCGCGAGTCCGGACGGATCGGCCGAACGGCGCGCCACCACCACCACACCCCAGCAGGCGTTGTTCGCGATGAACTCTCCGTTTGTGATTGAACAGGCCCGGGGACTCGCCAAACGATCCATGGCTGGGAACACGACGCCCTCGATCGCCGTGCGCAGTTTTTATCGCCTGGCACTCGGCCGCGATCCCAGTGCAGCCGAAACCGAGGCTGCCCTTGGTTTTGTGGACGCGGTGGTTGCGGATCCGGAATCGGCGGGCGCCGGTCTGGGTGCCTGGGAACAACTCGCGCAGGTGCTGCTGGGTTCCAACGAACTGTTCTTCCTCGATTGATCCGGATTTATGAAAACACGTGAAGCATCAGATCCGGGATTGAGCCGGAGGCAATGGCTGCGCCAGGTGGGAACGGGACTCCCGATGCTTGGACTGGCAGGAGTGCTTCAGGACGCAGGACTGCTGGAAATCCAAAGCCGGGGGCAACAGACCTCGGAGAATCCACTGGCACCCAGAATGCCGCACTCGGCGGCCAGGGCCAAACAGGTGATTCATATCTACCTCAACGGGGGGCCCTCCCAGGTCGATACGTTCGACCCGAAACCGCTGCTCAACCGGTATGCGGGAAAACAGATTCCCACCGGCAACCTCACGACGGAACGCCCCACCGGTGCCGCATTGCCGTCCCCGTTCGAGTTCCGCCCTTACGGACAGAGCGGGATCGAGGTGAGCGAACTTTTCGCGAAAACGGCCGCCCACATCGACGACATCTGCGTGATTCGTTCCATGCACGCGAACACGCCCAATCACGAGCAATCGATGCGCCTGATGAACTGCGGCGATGAACGACTCTCAAGGCCGAGCCTGGGAGCCTGGCTCATGTACGGATTGGGCACCGAAAACCAAAACCTGCCCGGGTTCATTGCGATGTGCCCGGGACTGCCCGTGGCCGACGTCTCCAACTGGCGCGCCGGTTTTCTGCCCGGGATTTTTCAGGGCACCCACATCAATACAAAAGAAACCCGGGTCGAGGAGCTGATCGCCCACATTCGGAACCCGCACCTGTCACGCACCGCGCAACGTCGGCAACTCGATCTGCTGCTGAGTTTAAACCGCGAGCATCAGAAAACCAGGGCGGAGGACGCGCTTCTCGATGCCCGTATCCAATCGTTCGAACTGGCCTACCGGATGCAGATGGCGGCCACCGATGCGTTCGACATCTCCAGGGAACCCCGGGGCATCCGGGACATGTATGGGGAAGGCATCCAGGCGCGGCAACTGTTGATCGCCCGACGGCTGATCGAACGCGGTGTCCGGTACGTGCAGCTTTACCACGGGGATGTGCAGCCCTGGGACAGCCATGAGATGATCGAGCAAAACCATCGGAAACTGGCGTTGGAATGCGATCAGGGCATCGCCGCGCTTCTGGCGGATCTCAAACAACGCGGCCTGCTCGATCAGACGCTGGTCATCTGCGGCGGCGAATTCGGTCGCACCCCCGCCGTCGAACTCGCACAACCGGGCACAGGCACCAAGGGGTTGGGACGGGACCACAATCATTGGGGCTTCAGTCTCTGGCTCGCCGGGGGCGGGGTCAGGGGCGGGCATGTGCACGGAGCCACCGACGAGTTCGGGTTTCGGGCAACGGAGAGTCCCGTTCATGTACACGATCTTCACGCAACCATCCTGGCTCTCCTGGGCTTCGACCACGAACGCCTCACCTACCGGTACGCGGGGCGGGACTTCCGTCTGACGGATGTGGCGGGTCGCGTGGTGAACGAGATCCTCTCCTGAGACAGCCCATCCGGGAGCCCATCTCCGGCTGCTAGGTTCCGGCGGTTGCGGACCGTTTCATGGAAGCTTCATGGTAATCCGCCAGTTGCCCGCGGAGCACATACGAAAGCGCTTTCAACGTTGCTTCCGGGACCACCCATGGGCGGCCGATCAGCCCGTGCCCACCTTCGACAACGGACGAGGACCGCTGTTCCAGTTCCACCTGGTTCAGACTGAGAACCACCGGTGTGGATCGTTCAGGAGGTCCTGACGTGAGTTCATCCCACCGTTCCGGACGTCCCTCCGACAACAGGGTGCCGTCCACGAGGATGAGATGGAACCGATTCTCGACGGCAAGATCCATCGCCACTTCAAAATCACGGCACGCCACCAAATTCAGGTTGGCTTCCCGGAACGGACTCACGAGGTGTCGCGGGCTGATCTGTTTGTCAATGGCAAGCACCAGTCCCGGCAGCGGTGACTGCGCGAGGTGCTGGATCGGGGTTTCCAACAACACATGAAGCAGGTCGATCGCTTCGCTGGCGGTGCGCAACGTCGACGCATTGATCTGGTGGGGGCGCTGGTACAGTTCGTTGAGCATGACCTGGAACACCCGCCCGAAGAGCGTGAACCGCCGCAACCGGGCCTTGTGGGCATGCTCCGCCACCGCATGCAGCGCCCGCATCAACTCGTACAGTTTCGGCCGTGCAGAACGATCCTGATCCGAGTTAATGAATTCCTGCCACCACTTCCTCAGACGCGTCCGCAGATCCGCCAACTCCTCCAGGAACGTTTCCCGATTCTCCCGCTCAAGCGAATCGAGGCTGATCGAACCCGTGGTGTAGGGGGTTTTCTCACCCTGCTCGACCGCGACCGCGACCTCGCGGAGGGATTCATTGGCCTTCTCATCAGCCAGAACCGTGCGAATGACTTTCAGCAGCTGGTAGGGATCAAAATCGTCCTTTGCCAGGCATTTCGTCGCACCGGCCCGCCAGGCACCATCCACATGCCGG
This sequence comes from Verrucomicrobiota bacterium, assembly GCA_021733945.1. Lineage (GTDB taxonomy): Bacteria > Verrucomicrobiota > Verrucomicrobiia > Limisphaerales > SIBE01 > JAIPJX01. Next base: position 11,186 of record JAIPJX010000113.1, read on the forward strand.
GTGGTGGACGAGCTGGAGAACATGATCACCGGAACATCGTAGATGTTTCGTCGGGACCGGATATATTTGAGCACCTCCACCCCGTTCATGCCCGGCAGAAAAATATCAAGCAACACCAGACTGGGCCTGAAGTCCTTGAGGATGCCCACCGCCGTTGGACCATCATGCGCGACCGTTACCTGAAACCCGACCTTGGAAAAGAAATCGAGGTACAATCTGGACGTGATTTCATCGTCGTCAACGATGAGAATCGAGTCAACTTTCGGCTCGGGCGCTTCCGCCGATGGGGAGGAAGTCGCGGCACCTTCGGATTGAGAGTTTGCTGACACCTGTTCTAATCAAGCTGAATCAAACGGTTCGCGCGGCAGCCCCCCAAAAAATCAAAGGGTCTGTTCATGGGTTTCCAGGAATTGGCGTATCGCTTTCATGTTCACTGACACCGTCTGAATAAGCTCCTCCGCGCCCGTGGTATGCCCCTCGCGCCCCAGGCGCTCCAACTCGCGGAGCGAATCAACGACGGCGACCATGCCGCAGTTGGCACTCACCCCGGCGAACTTGTGGGCTGCAAACTCCAGATCCTCCACCGCTCCGGCTCCAACCGCCTCCAGCAACCGGGCGTAAAGTTCATCGGATTGTTCCAAATACATCCCGATGATCTCCCGCATTTTGTGAACATCCCCGAAGGTGGCCCGTTCCAACCTCCGAATATCGACCGGCAGCGCCGTTCCGGCCGGACCCGGCTCAGCATCGGCGGGAGTCGACCGGGGTTTCTCGGCGATGGCCATGCCATTCCCTTCCGACTGCTCCCGCAGCCCGGAGAGCCAGCGATCCAGGACCTCGCGAAACTCATCCCACTGGATCGGTTTACTCAGATAATCGTCCATGCCCGCCTGCAGGCATCGTTCGCGATCGCCCTTCATCGCGTTGGCCGTCACCGCAATGATGACCACCCGGGACGGCCTTCCAGCCCCCCCCACCCGCTCCTCTTCCCGGTGTCGAATCCAGCGGGCGGCCTCCAATCCGTCCATCTCGGGCATCTGACAATCCATCAGGATTAGATCGTAGGGGTTCCGCTCCCAGGCATCGAGCGCTTTTCGCCCGTCCGTCGCTGTGTCTGCTTTCAAACCCAGGCTTTTCAAAAACTCACAGATCAACTTCAGATTGATGGCGTTGTCCTCCGCCACGAGCAATCGAGCGCCCGACTGTCCGGGGGAATCGGCGTCCCGGAGCGTGGACAGGTGTTTGGTTCGGGTCTTCTGTTTTGGTTTGGGGGATTCGCCGGTGATCGCACCCTGGAGGCAATCAAACAACTGACTCCTTCTGGCAGGCTTCTGCAGGAACGACAAAATCCCAGCATGCTCCAGCACCTCGGAATCGAGCGGGCTTCCAGGCGATCCCAGGAGGACCATCCGCGTTTGCCCCAGCCAGGGCTCATCCTTCATGGAGCGCGCCAGCTCCAGACCTGGGATCCCGGGCATCTCCATGTCGATCAACAGGCAGTCAAAAGGGCGCTCGCTTGTTGCCGCAGCGCGCACCGCCGCGATGGCTTCCTCGCCTGTGGTTGCCAGCCGACACCAGACTCCCCACGATGCCAGCGTGTGCTCAAGGGCACTTCGGCTCGTGGCGTTGTCGTCGACAACCAGGACGTTTTTGCCCTCCAGGACAGGGGTGCGGGAACGGGCGTCGGACCGGGCAACCGGTTGCCTGGCGAAAACGATGCGAAACCAAAACCGGGTGCCTCCTCCAGCCAGTGTGTCCAATCCAATCTCGCCTCCCATCAGTTCGATCAGGCGTTTTGAAATCACCAGGCCAAGCCCCGTGCCCCCGCGTCGGCGCGTGCTCGACCTGTCCACCTGGGAGAAGGGGATGAACAGAAGTGATTTCTGATCCTCGGGAATACCCACGCCCGTGTCGCTGATTTCGAACCGAACGGACGCACCCTTCGAATCCTCCGACTCCATTCGAACCTTCACGAACACCTCTCCGGAATCGGTGAATTTAATCCCGTTGCCGACCAGATTCGTGAGAATCTGCCGCAACCGACCCGGATCGCCCCGCAAAAACAGCGGTGTCTGATCTTCGATCAGGCAGACCAGTTCGAGCCCCTTCCCGTACGCCTGAACCGCCAGCATCCCGACCGCGTCCTCGACCACGGCACCCAGGTCAAAATCAGCCGTCTCCAGGGTCAGGCGTTTCGCCTCGATTTTCGAGAAGTCCAGAATGTCGTTGATGATCGCGAGCAGGTTGTGCGCGCTCCTTCCAACCGTCTCACTGAACCCACGTTGTTCGTCGTTCAGCGGAGTGTCTTGAAGCAGACTGTTGAATCCAATAATGCCGTTCATCGGCGTTCGAATCTCATGGCTCATCGTCGCCAGAAACTCACTCTTGGCACGGTTCGCAGCCTCGGTCTCCACCGTCATCTTCCGGGCTTGATCGATCGCTTTTTCCAGTCGCCGGTTGGCCTCCTCCAATTCAGCGTTGGAGGCGCTCAACGCCGCTGTGCGCTCATCGATTCGCGTTGCCAGCAACCGGCGTTCCGTCTCCAGCGCCTCCTGCCTCCGGGCAACCTGCTCGAACAAATCATTAATCCCATCCGTCAGTCGTCCCAATTCATCATCGTCCCGTTTCTCAACCCGGAGTGCATAGTTCTTTTCCTCCAGGGCCCGATGGACGGTCTGGCTGAGATCAAGAATGGGACCGGAGATTTGCGCTTGCAGCCGGGCGGAAGCCCAGAATGCGACAGCGGTGGACATGGCGAGCACCACGACCAAAAAACCAGCGGCGGCAATCCCCCCTCCCACGGATGCCTGTCTGCCTCCAAGGAGTTCGTAGATCACAAAAGCGGCGGCTGTCAGCAGTAACGCGGCCGTGGTCGAAAACAGGATGACGGCTCGGAGCTTCCGTTCAATCGAGAATTTTTTCAGAAGGCTCATGGCGTCTGTGTATTTAAACCCTGTCTCTCCAGCACGACCTCTGGACAAACCCAGGTGCCCGTGACTGCCCCGTCCGTCCACCGGCAAGCTCCCACGGACCGGCATCCCGCCGTTGCGACCGGAAGATCCCGACTTCGTGCTCGGAAACGGGACGGGGATCCATCACGCTGCCCATGGGGCACCCGCTGCCGGAAGTCCGCTGATGACGGCCGGGAAGTTCCGTTCGGAACGACATTCCGGAACAAGCCCGCCGGGTTCGATTCTCTCCGGAGAGAACCGAAGTTCCAGAATCAATCCGCAACGCCGTGAATCTGTCACAGCGCCCATACCGGGTCAATCGTATTGGCGGTGCAACCGTGAAGCCAGACCGCTCCACTTTTGACATTGATTGAGACACGGGCCTTGTTATTCTCAGCCCGGCTTCCTCCTGACCCCGGGTTTGATATGAGGAGGGCGCATTTGGAGACCGGCATCTGCATTGTCAGCCCGGATCCGGCGTCCCAGAGGGCCCGAACCAACGAGAGCCAGAATACAACACATCACTATGAGCAAAGGCGAAAACAATTACCCAAAATTACACAACGCCATGTGGCCCGGTCTGGTGGGCAAGGGCAGCCCGGGCGCAGAGCCGAGCATCGACCTGGAGACCATGCTGGATCTCACCGCCAAGGCGGAGGTGAACGGCGCGAAGTTCGACGGGGTGGACATCTTTCTGTTTGACCCCCACGTCGGGATCGACAGCAGCGTGGAATCCTTGAAGCGGATCGCCGCAAGCATCCGCAACCGCGGGCTCGTGGTCGGTTCCGTCGTCGCACCGGTCTGGCCACCCACAGGAGGAGGTTCGGCCATGGGCAGCGCCGAGGAACGTAAGGCGTTTGTCACGCAGGTTACCAAAGCCTGCCGGATCGCCAAAAAGCTGCGCGATCTCAAGATCCGGCCCTACGGCGTCGTGCGCATCGACTCCGCAGCCGGCGTGACGGACTGGGACAAGGCACCCAAGGAGAATACGAAGAAGATCGTGCAGACTTTCAAGGAAGCCGCCAAGGTCGCCCTCGATCACGGCGAACGCCTCGCTGCCGAAGGCGAAATCTGCTGGGGCGCGATGCACAGCTGGAAACACATGGTCAGACTCCTGGAAGAAGTGGGCCAACCCGAAGCCCTCGGTTTCCAGGCGGACATGGCGCACACGCTTCTTTACACACTGGGATACAACGCGCCGGAGCACCGGATTGTGCCCGGGGACTTCCACTGGGAACCGGACGCATTCCATGCGGCGATGAAGAAACTGACCAAGGCCCTGCGGCCGTGGACCATCGATTTCCACGTGGCTCAGAACGACGCCACGGTCAAGGGTTCGGGTTCGCACGACAAAACCGGTCGCCACTGCCTCGCCACGGATCCGAACGGCAAGTTGAACATCGCGCGGGATGCGGGCTATTGGATGAGGGACGAAAAGGGTGCGGTGACAAAAGCCTTCCAGCACATTTGCTGGGACGGTTGCATGTTCCCGAACAAGGTGATGAAGAAACAGCAGACCTGGAACGACATTCTGGCAGCCATGCTGCAGGTCCGCGAAAACCACGGCTGGAGCGCTTAAATCGCCCGCCGGGACATACCAAGCAAATCTGATCAACTTATAACATGAAGAAAAAACTCAATATCGGCCTCGTGGGCTACGGCTTCATGGGTCGCACCCACTCGAACGCCTACCGGAAGGTCGGCAATTTTTTCGATCTCAAATATGAGCCGGTTCTCAAGGCGGTCTGCGCGCGAAACGAGCAAAACGCCAAGGCGTTCGCCGACACCTGGGGCTATCAGTCGGTCGAGACGGACTGGCGCAAGCTGGTGCAACGCGATGACATCGACGTGATCGACATCTGCACCCCCAACAACACCCACGCCGAAATCGCGCTGGCGGCGGCTGCAGCCGGGAAAATGATCCTGTGCGAAAAACCGCTCTCCATGAACGGACCGGAAGGCTTGAAGATGGTCAAGGCCATCGAGAAAGCCGGAGTGCCCAACATGGTTTGGTACAACTACCGGCGCGTGCCCGCCGTCACGATGGCCAAGCAGCTCATCGACGAAGGCCGACTGGGCCGGATCTTCCATTACCGCGCCAAGTTCCTGCAGGACTGGACCATCAGCGCCGACCTGCCCCAAGGCGGCCAGGCCCTCTGGAGGCTGGACATCAAGGCAGCCGGAAGCGGTGTCACGGGTGATCTCCTGGCGCACTGCATCGACACTGCGGTCTGGCTCAACGGCAGCCTGGAGAAAGTCAGCGCAATGACCGAGACCTTCATCAAGGAGCGCACCCACACCCTCACCGGGAAGGTGGAGAAGGTGGGCATCGACGACGCGTGTACTTTCATGGGACGGTTCAACAACGGATCGCTCGCCACGTTTGAATCGACCCGCTACGCCCGTGGTCACAAAGCCCTCTACACCCTGGAGATCAACGGCGAACACGCCTCCATCGCCTGGGATCTGCACGACCTGCACCGGCTTCAATACTTCGACCACCGTGATCAGAGCAATCTCCGGGGCTGGCGCTCGATTCATGTGACCGACGGCGATCATCCCTACATGGGCAAGTGGTGGGTGCCGGGACTGCAGATCGGCTACGAGCACACTTTCGTGCATCAGGTCGCTGATTTCGTCGAAGCCCTCGGCAAACGCAAACCCGCAGCGCCCACCTTCCGCGATGCACTGGAGACCCAGTATGTCTGCGATTCCGTCCTGAAATCGGCGAAGACGGGCCGTTGGGAAAAAGTACCCAAATCAAAGTAGCCACTCACGCCATGAATCTGCGAATTTTTGGTGAATTCACAGCTTCATGGCACCGTCTCTAATAACAGAATCCTGAACTGAAGATGCGAACCCGTTAGATCCAAATCAGACTATGCTGAAATCAAACAAATCAACTCTCGCCAGCCTCGTGTCCGGCCTGGCCTTCTGCGTCCTTACCGGAAACGCCGGGGAACCGGACATCAGTAAACTCCCAGCTCCGGCCGCCAAGACTGGTGTCACCTACGCAAAGGACATTCAGCCCATGCTCAAGGAGTCCTGTTTGAAATGCCACGGCGAGGACCGACCCAAGGGCAAATACCGCGTCGACAGCCGTGAGGCCCTCATCAAGGGCGGATCCAGCGACGAAGCCGCCGTGGTGATTGGAAAGAGCGAAAAAAGCCCAATCGTCCATTACGTGGCCGATCTCGTCGAAGAGATGGAAATGCCGCCCGCCGAAAAGCGCGAAAAGTATCCCGCGCTCAAGACCGAACAGATCGCCCTGCTGCGAGCCTGGATTGATCAGGGTGCCAAATAGGCCGCCCACCGAATCAACTCAAGTTGAGCCGAGCGCGGCCGGATTTTCCGACCGCGCTTTTTCTCTTCTACCTCGGTCGGATCAGGAGCTCTTCGAGAATTGCATGTGCGGGAAGGTCGATCGCCAGGAGAACACACTGCGCCAGGTCTTCCGGGCGCAACATCTTATCGCGGTCTTTGGCCGAGGGCGGCTTGGGCCGATTGTTCAGCAGCGGCGTGTTGATGTCCCCCGGAAGAATCGAACACGCCCGAATCCCGTTGCCCCGCTCCTCCGCGTTGATGGACTGGGTCAAACCGCGCAGACCGAACTTGGACATCACATAGGCGGGACCGGCCTTGGGGCTCGCTTGAAGACCGGCTTCCGAGCCGATGTTCACGATCGTCCCCTCCCCGGCCTTGCGCATGCCCGGCAGGAACGCCTGCGCCGTGTGATACGGTCCGTTCAGGTTGGTGTCCATCATTCGCCGATAATCCTCATCGGACAACACTTCCAACGCACGATTGGGCACATTGGCCCCCGCGGCATTCACCAGAACCCGGACGGCACCCAGTTTCCGCGTGATTTGGGCCGCCGTTTTCGCGACGGCTTTGGCATTGCCCACATCGCATCCAAAGGCAACACAGCGGCCGGCACCACTCGTCCCAGCCAATCGGACCGTCTCGTCAAGAGACTCCCTGCGCCTGCCGAGGATTGCGACCTGCCATCCCCGGTTGACGAGTGCCAACGCCACCGCGCGGCCCACGCCGCTGCCCGCCCCTGTTACCACCGCATTGTTTTGATTCATAAGAACGAAGTGCCGGCCCCCATCTTCGGTTTTCGGATCACCGGCGGGTATTTTGCAGAATAACTTGCGATTGAATTCGAATTTTCTAACTTTATAGTAGGCTGCAATTTCAAGTCAACGTGCGACTTGAATGCGCACCATGCCGGGAAGCGATTGGCCGGCCGCACCTCCGTTTATATGCAGGTTCAATTATTAAAATCCAAGATCCACCGGGCCGGGATCACCGGGGCGAGCCTCGATTACGAGGGCAGTCTCACGATCTCCCGTGATCTCATGGACCGCGTGGGGTTGCTTCCCTTCGAGCGGGTGCTGTGCAGCAATCTGGCCAACGGCAACCGGTTCGAAACCTACGCAATCCCGGGTGATCCGGGCACGTTCGAAATCATTCTCAACGGTGCCGCGGCGCATCAGGGAAAGATTGGGGACCTGTTGACCATCATGAGCTTCGGCATGATCGACGAACCCGGCGCGGCCGAATGGCATCCCAGGGTGATCGTCCTGGGAACAGGCAATCAGATCGTCAATGAACGTGGCATCTAGGTCGCTCAGAACCTCCCACCCCACCCTGCGGAGACGCAACCCGGGAGCAGCCCGGCCAACAAAAAGATTTTGAAACCAACATTCTCAGCCAGGGAGATTGCCGAACACCTCAACGGACAGGTGACGGGGGATGATACGACCCCCCTGCGTGGGTTCGCGATGGCGGAGGCAGCCGGCCCCGGAGACCTGACTTTCGCCGAGAACGCGCAGTATTTCACCCGCGCCGCCGGGAGCTCGGCAAGCGCGATCCTCGTGGACACCGACTGCGAAGCCGCAGGCAAGGTCCTGATCCGCGTGGCCAATGCCAGGGTCGCTTTTGCCAAGGTGCTGCCCCTGTTCTTCCCTCCCCCCGAATTCCCGGCAGGCATTCACCCATCCTCGGTGATTGATCCATCCGCCCACATTGATCCTTCCGCCCATGTGGGCCCCCACTGCCACATCGGCCCCAACAGCCGGGTGGGAGCGCGGGCCGTTCTCGAAGGGGGCGATTTCGTGGGATCCGACTGCGAACTGGGGGAAGACACCCACCTCCTGCCCAATGTGACGATCTACCCCCGGAGCCGCATCGGCAACCGGGTGCGCATCCACGCAGGCAGCGCC